>JAKAMP010000301.1 GCA_021812865.1 Bacteroidota bacterium
CGAAACGCTCTTCATGGGAGCCGCCACGTCCGCCGAAGGATTCACGCTCTTCGAGGACGACTTCATCTTCGAGGTTTTCCCAAAGCACTTGCTCGTGACGAACGTCTTCAACCGCACGGTGCCGCTCAAAGACACCTGGGCCAGGATGGCAGGCAAAGTCTGATCTGATCAATCAGGGAAAGAAAACAAATTTATAGAGCCCCATAGTTTAACTGTGCAAAACATCATGTCTATGCTCGGATCTGCCATGGAAATGAACAACACCCTGCTTTGATAGCCCCGGAGGCCGTTTTTTTTTATTCATCCGATTATAATAAATTTATTAATCATAAGTTTTTTTGATGTTCTGCTTAGTTCTTATGGCTTTATGGATACCGTATATATTCAAATAGGGTAAAAATGAATCATAGGTTTATAATTTCCTGATATGAAGAAGACCCTTTGGACTTTCATCATCATTGTTTTGCCTGCTTTGCCTGGCATTGCACAGAATGAAGCCGACAGCCTGAAGTTAACCCTTCCCCAGGCAGAAGAAATTTTCCTCCGGAACAACCTTACCCTGCTCAGCCAGAAGTACAACATAGATGAGAATGCGGCATACATAAAGCAGGCCAGGATCTGGGATTTGCCAAGCATCAGTTACCAGGAGGGGTTCTTCAATCCGAAGACCAAAAGAATCCTCCAGATGGGTTCATACGGTGAGATATCTTTCCAGATTCAGCAACTGATCGATATTGCCGGAAAGCACAGGAAGAACGCAAAGCTGTCTATGATTACCGCACAGAATACCTATTTTGAGTATAATGACCTGGTGCGTACTTTGGGATATCAGCTGGTGGTCGATTTTTTCAACCTGTATTTCCAGCAGAAGGAAATGCAGATATATTACGTTGGTATTTCCTCTCTTCAGAAGATTGTTTACACCTATGAGCAATCTTATCATGCCGGCAACGTGGCATTCAAGGATGTAATGCGCCTGAAAGCCCTCCTTTTGAATATGGAATCGGAAAAACTCGACCTGCTCAATTCCATCGATGACATCCGTCATGAACTGGGTATACTTCTTCACCTCAATCCTGGCGCAGTTTGTATTCCTCTCTACGACGAATCCGGTCTCGATTCCTTTGATGTAGGTTCGGCCTCTCTGGCGCAACTCATCGACACGGCCTATGCATGCCGCTATGACCTTCAACAGGCACAGAATATGAAGAAATTTAGCGAATTTGACCTGGCTTACCAGAAATCGCTTGCACGGCCTGACCTGAGCATCAATTGGGGATATGATAAAATGGGCAGTTATGTGAGAAATGCAAATTTTCTCGGAGTAGGCCTGGATCTTCCCCTGTGGAACCGGAACAAGGGAAATATCAGGGCGGCGGAGGCCCGCATTAAAGAAGCGCAGACGGGTTATGACCAGTTTGCACTAACGATACAACATCAGTTGGCTGCCAGTTACAGCAAGGCGCTTGGCATTGAAAAAATCTATAAGAATTACGATAAGTCCATGGAAGGGGATTTTACCCTGCTGATGAACGGGATTACAGACAGTTACAACAAGAAAGAGATTGGCCTTCTCGAGTTTTCAGATTTTTTCGAATCATATAAGGATTCCAAACTGCAGTTGAATAAGCTGAAAATCGACCGAATCACTTCCATAGCGAATCTCAATTTCCAGACGGGTAAATCATTTTTCAACATCCGATAATTTCATTTTCTATGATCAGACATATAAGAATTGCTGCATTGCTTTCTCTGGCGTTGCTATTGGCAGCCCTTGCATCCTCCTGTAAAAAGCAACGGAACGCTACTGATTCGAGTCAGCAGTATTTTATCAGCGACAGCTTCTTTAAGCAATTGGGATTCGATACAACAAGGATTCATACGGTTGAATCGGAGCTTAACCTGATCGGATCGGTGGCTTTCGATGATGACAAGGTCGTGAAGATATTCCCCTTTTCAGGAGGAATTATTCAATCTCTCAGGGTTGAACTGGGTGATTATGTGAGAAAGGGACAAACACTCGCCGTCATTCGCAGTACTGAAATGGCCGATTACCAGAACCAGCAGGTTTCGGCTCTTTCCGATATGGAACTGGCAAGGAAAAATGCGCTACAGGCAAAGGACATGTATGCGAACCAACTGATTTCGGAAAAGGACTACATTGCAGCCCAAAAGGAATTGCAGAAGGCTGAAAGCGAGCTCCGCAGGATCAATGAGATTCTAAGTATCTATGGCGATGAAACGGCTTCGGGATACACCATCAAGTCGCCTATATCAGGATATATTGTCCAGCGGAATGCAGCCGAGGATATGGAATTCAGGGCCGACAGCCCCGATCCGCTGTTCACCATATCCAACCTCAACCGTATATGGGTAATCGGGAATGTGTACGAATCGGATATTCCCAAAATAAAATTGGGTTATGAGGCCGATGTCAGGACCATCAGCTATCCCGACAGGATTTTTAAAGGAAAGATTGATAAAATATA
The DNA here is from genome assembly GCA_021812865.1 of Bacteroidota bacterium. Taxonomy (GTDB): domain Bacteria; phylum Bacteroidota; class Bacteroidia; order Bacteroidales; family JAAYUG01; genus JAKAMP01. The sequence goes on from JAKAMP010000301.1 coordinate 2,490, forward strand.
TAATGTGATTGATCCCGACACCAAAGCTCTGAAAATCAGGGTGGACCTTGACAATCCGGAACTGATGCTTAAGCCCGACATGTTTGCCAATATCTGTGTGCGGTATGATGAACATATAAAACTAATATGCATACCTTCTGAAGCGATTGTATTCGATAACAGCAAAAATTATGTGATGGTGTTTCATAACAAGAGGGATATTGAAACCAGGGAGGTTCAGATATACAGGGTGACCGGCAGCAATACTTATATCCTCTCCGGTTTGCGGGAAGGCGAGGTCATCATCACCTCGAACAGCCTGGTAATTTACAATGCCCTTCATGACTGATTCATCATTGTCAGCTGACGAATTATACGGAATATTATTTCAGTAAAGTCAACTCGCCGTCTATGAATAAATTCATCAAGAACATTCTCACCTTCTCCCTCCGCAATAAGTTCTTCGTGCTTTTTGTCACTTTCGTGGCTGTGGTGGCAGGCTATTTGAGTTACCGCAGCATTCCTATCGAAGCCTTTCCCGACGTAACGAATACAGAGATCACCATTATTACTCAATGGCCTGGTAGGAGCGCTGAAGAAATTGAAAAGTTCGTCACTATTCCGATTGAGATCACCATGAATTCCGTTCAGAAAAAGACCGATGTACGCTCCATTACCCTCTTTGGTCTTTCCGTGGTGAAAGTGATTTTCGAGGATGGAGTAGATGATGCTTTTGCCCGGCAACAGGTGAACAACCTGCTGATGAATTTAAACCTTCCCGAGGGAGTTGATCCTGAAGTGGAACCGCCTTATGGACCCACAGGCGAAATATACCGGTACACGCTTGAAAGCAAAACCAAATCGGTGCGGGAACTCAAAACGCTGCAGGACTGGGTAATCGAAAGGAAACTGCTTGCTGTGCCCGGCATTGCCGAGATCGTGAGTTTCGGAGGCGAGGTGAAAGACTATGAAATCAGCATCAATCCCTCCCTCCTGGCCAATTACGGACTCACGCCTCTCGATGTATACAGCGCTGTAACCCGCAGCAACATAAATGTAGGGGGCGATGTGGTGGAAAAGAACAACCAGGCCTATGTAGTTCGCGGACTGGGATTGATCAAATCGAAAAAAGACATAGAGGATATCATCATCGACTACAATAAGGACATGCCAACCCTCGTCCGCAATGTGGCAACGGTCAAGGAAACCTGCCTTCCGCGCCTGGGCCAGGTGGGAAGGGACACAGCAAACAATGTGGTGGAAGGGATAGTGGTGATGCGTAAGGGCGAAAATCCCAGCCAGGTGATCAAGGGCCTGAAAGCGAAGCTTGATGAACTCAATCAAAGGATTCTTCCTTCCGATGTGAAAATTGTTCCGTTCTACGACCGGGAGGATCTCATTCATTATACCACCCATACGGTGCTGCACAACCTCATCGAAGGCATTATCCTGGTCACAGTGATCGTTTTCCTGTTTATGGCCGACTGGCGCACTACCCTCATTGTTTCGATGATCATTCCGCTGGCCCTGCTATTTGCTTTCATCTGCCTGAAAATGAAAGGCATGTCGGCAAACCTCCTTTCAATGGGGGCAATCGACTTCGGGATCATCATCGATGGGGCCGTGGTGATGGTGGAGGGACTGTTCGTAGTTTTCGACAAGAAAGCCAAAGAACTTGGAATGCCTGTATTCAACCGCATGCTGAAATCCGGTCTTATCAGGGAAAAAGGTACGGAGATGGCCAAGGCAATCTTCTTTTCCAAACTCATCATCATTACCGCCCTGCTGCCCATCTTTTCTTTTGAGAAGGTGGAAGGAAAAATGTTCTCGCCTCTCGCCTGGACACTGGGTTTTGCACTGCTCGGCGCACTGATATTCACCCTTACCCTCATCCCTGTTATGGTGAAACTCCTGCTTCGGAAAAATGTGCATGAAAAGCACAATCCCATCGTGAACTTTTTTAACAATGGGGTAATGGCGCTGTTTCATTTTGTGCTTCGATATAAAAAGATCACGCTCATTGCTGCTGCTTTCCTGGTTCTAACGGGCATCA
>JAKAMP010000302.1 GCA_021812865.1 Bacteroidota bacterium
AAAAAACATTGAAGCCGTGAATCCCGGGGCTGTGGTTGTTGATGCTGCATCGCCCATCAAGGTAGATAAGCCTGAAGTGATCAGGGGTAAACGCGTTTTGGCCATTGAAGATGGTCCCACCCTCACACATGGTGAAATGAAGATCGGTGCCGCCGTGATCGCTGCCCGCAAATATGGTGCTTCCGAACTGATCGATCCGAGACCTTTTACCGTGGGCAAACTCACTGAAACATTCCGTATTTACCCCAATATCGGGACACTGTTGCCTGCCATGGGATACGGAGAACAGCAGATGAAAGACCTCGAAACCACCATCAACAAATCCGACTGCGATTCTGTGATCATTGGTACACCCATCGATCTCAACAGAATCATTAAGATCAATAAACCCAATACGCGCGTGTATTATGACTTGCAGGAAATCGGGCAGCCTGACCTGGGCGGAATCCTGGAAGATTTCATCCGGAAACATAACCTGAAGAAATAGTTCAGATCGTTGAGGCCAAAGCGAAAGGTCCGGCAACTGCCGGACCTTTATTTGTTGTATGGGTGAGCTATTTCAACAATTCAGATCCTTTCCCTGATTTTACGGGTTGCTTCCTCGAATCCTGGTTTTTCGAGCAGGGCAAACATGTTTTTCTTGTATGCTTCTACTCCCGGCTGGTCGAATGGATTTACGCCCAAGAGGTAGCCACTGATCCCGCAAGCAATTTCGAAGAAATACATAAGCTGTCCAAGGTAATATTCATTGATTTCGGGAATTTCAACAAGAATATTGGGAACGCCACCATCGACATGGGCCAGCAGGGTACCCAGGTCAGCCATTTTGTTCACTTTGTCGATACGCTTGTTTGCCAAGTAGTTTAACTCATCGAGATTATCTGTTTCTGCAGGGATGCGGAGGGTATAGCCAGTTTCTTTCACCGAAATCACTGTTTCGAAAATATTTCTCATGCCTTCCTGGATATATTGACCCATGGAGTGCAAGTCGGTGGTAAAATTCACACTGGCAGGAAAAATTCCCTTGTTTTCCTTGCCTTCACTTTCGCCATAAAGCTGTTTCCACCATTCTGCCATGAAGGCCAGCTTGGGATTAAAGTTAGCAAGAATCTCTGTTGTTTTGCCGGTCTGGTAAAGGGCATTTCTTGTGGCTGCATATAAGGCAGCGGGATTCTCCTCGAAGGAGATCAGGGGTGAAGTAAATTCCATCATCTGCCTTGCCCCTGCAACCAGGTTGTGCAGATCGTGTCCGGCCACAGCCAGGGGAAGCAGCCCTACCGGGGTAAGCACTGAATACCTCCCGCCGATATCGTTGGGAATTACAAAAGTCTTATAGCCCTCATTGTTGGCCATTTTACGTAGTGCGCCTTTCTTCTCGTCAGTAATGGCGATGATGAGATCTTTTGCATTTTCTTTCCCAACTTTTTTCTCCAGGTGATCTTTCAGTATTCTGAAAGCTATGGCTGGTTCGGTGGTTGTGCCCGACTTGGAAATCACAGCCAGTGCATAGGTATGGTGAGCAAGGATTTCAAGCAGTTCGGCAAGATAATCTTCACCAATATTGTGACCTGCGTACAGCAGTTCGGGGTACTCATGTTTCCCTTTCAGGAAGGAAAAGGTATGGGCAAGGGCTTCATGAACGGCACGGGCGCCTAAGTATGAGCCGCCAATGCCAATGACTACGAGAAAATCGACTTTCCCTTTCAGGCCCTGGGCCACCTTTTCATATTCCGCAATTTCATCGGCTGCAATCCGGGTCGGCAGGTTCACCCAGCCTACAAAATCATTACCTTTTCCCGTCTTCTGGTAAAGCGCTTCAATACTTTCATTCGCTGCAGCCTGGTACTGGTTGATCTTTTTCTTATCCACAAAGCCATATACTTTGCTTACATCAATTCTCAAATTTTCCATAGCGTCGTCGTTTGTTAAATTCGCTGAAATATAATTAATTGTGACATTTCATATTGCCTGTTCAGTCTATTCATTCTTCTTTACCTGCCCTTTGGCAATCCTTTTCACATCAGTTTGTCGGTGAGCAGTTTGATTTCCAGTCCGGGTGCGATCTTTTCAAACAGGATATTGTAAACCGCGTCCAGTATGGGCATCTTAACCTTGTGTTTTTGGTTGATTTCCCATATGCATTTTGTGGAATGATACCCTTCGGCCACCATATTCATTTCCAGCTGGGCAGAAGTCACCGTGTAGCCTTTGCCTATCATGACGCCGAACATACGATTCCGGCTGAACTGCGAGTATGCGGTCACCATCAGGTCGCCCAGGTAGGCCGAGGTGCTGACTTTTCGTTCACTTTTGTAGGTATCGTCCAGGAATCGTTTCATTTCCTGGAGGGCATTCGAAACCAGTACAGCCTGGAAGTTATCTCCATATCCCAGTCCATGGCAGATGCCTGCGGCGATGGCGAAAATGTTTTTCAAAACGGCGGCATACTCAATGCCATAAATATCCCTGGTGGGGATAGTCTTAAGGTATGGGCACCGAAGCATATCACAGATTTGCCCGGCTTTTCCTGAACTTTTTGCAGCCACGGTGAGGTAAGAAAGTTTTTCCAGGGCAATTTCCTCGGCATGGCAGGGGCCGGTGATAATGGCAATGGAATCAAAAGGAATATGGTGCACCCGGTTAAAATATTCCGCAATGGTAAGGTTATCGCCGGGAATGATGCCCTTGATGGCGCTGACAATCATTTTACCTTTCAGGTGAATCTGCTGATCTGCCATGGCATCTTTCAGGTAAGCCGAAGGAATGGCAAAGAAAAGAATTTCTGATTGTTCAATGATTTCTGCTATGGAAAGAAAGAACCGGATTCTTGATGGTTCAAATACGATCGAGCTGATATAATGGGGATTGTGCTTATGGGCGCGGATATATTCAATCACTTCCGGTTTGCGCATATACCAGTTCACTTCCGGAACGTTGTTGAGCAACAGTTTAACCAACGCTGTTGCCCAGCTACCACCACCAATTACAGCAACCTTCCCGGTCATTTTTTCGGGCATGGCAATGTTTTATCAGACAGCAAAGGTAATCACGAAAGCAAGGTTTACAAGCAACTCAGTATAACATTCTGGCCCTGATGGTATGTGGAATATTTCTCAGCTCCTTGAGGGCAGTATGATCCAGTTCGCTTTCGGTGTCGATAATTACATAGCCCATATCGGGATCTGTCTGCAGGTATTCGGCCGCAATGTTGATACCTTTAGAAGTGAAATAATAGTTCACTTCGCGGAGTACACCGGGCACATTCTTGTGAATATGCATGAAACGCTGTTTGGAAGCATTGGGCTGAAGGGAAATTTCCACGAAATTCACTGCGCCAATGGTCGAACCGGTATCGCTGTACTTGACCAGTTTCTCTGCCACTTCCAAACCAATATTGGCTTGGGCTTCCAACGTACTGCCGCCAATGTGGGGTGTCAGAATCACGTTGTTGAACTCCTGCAGTTCGGTAATAAAGGGTTCTGCATCGGAAGCAGGTTCCTTTGGAAAAACATCGGCCGCAACACCAATAAGCTGTCCCGAACGAAGACCCTTGGTAACTGCCTTATAATCCACCACATCGCCTCTGGATGCGTTGATCAGGCAAGCTCCTTTTTTCATCATGGCGATTTCCTTGTCCGAGATCATATTCCGTGTGAGTTCGGTGGAAGGCACATGAAGGGTAACTGTGTCGGCCAAAGCCAGTAATTCCTTCAGGCTTCCCACAGGCCGGGCATTCCCCAGACTAAGCTTCTTCTCAATATCGTAATAATATATGTTCATACCCATGCTTTCGGCCAGAATGGACACCTGCGATCCGATATGTCCATACCCAACAATCCCCAGGTTCTTTCCCCTCACTTCAACCGAATTCCTGGCAGACTTCATCCATACCTGCTTGTGAGCGAGGGCATTTTTTTCGGGAATACCCCGCATCAGCATGATGCATTCGGCGATTACTAGCTCGGCAACCGAACGGGTGTTCGAAAATGGGGCATTGAAAACCGGAATTCCCATTAGTTTAGCTTCTTTCAGGTCAACCTGGTTGGTGCCAATACTGAAGCATCCAATGGCAACAAGTTTCTGAGCATGCCGGAGAATGTCCTTTCTCAGCTCAGTCCTGCTGCGGATACCAATGATATGAACCTGCCTGACCTTTTCGATCAGTTCTTTTTCAGAGAGGGCCTCCTTGTGAATTTCAATATCGGTATACCCGTTATCCCTGAAATGTTGAACTGCATTCCCGTGGATGCCTTCCAGCAGAAGGACTTTAATCTTGCTCTTATCCAATGAGTATTGTTTCATTGACGTGTTATTAAACATAGTTTTAAAATATAAATATAATATGCATTGGCAAAGTTGCATCATGTTAATGAAAAAAACTGGTGTACGAAAAGGAACAATCCGGGGGTCGCTGGTTAATATTCTCTTCAATTAGCCCCTGTTCCTGCCAACGGGAAATCCAATCACCCTGTCCGACAAAACTGAGAT
>JAKAMP010000303.1 GCA_021812865.1 Bacteroidota bacterium
GGAGGGCAGGATAAGGTGCGCCTTTTTTGAAATCAGCAGGTTATGATCGAATTTGACGCCTAACTTTGCAATGGCTTCCACCTCTTTTTTGAAAATAACCGGGTCGATTACCACGCCGTTTCCCACAAGGTTGATCTTATGATCATGAAAGATGCCCGAAGGGATGGTATGGAGTACATGCTTGATGCGGTTAAACTCGAGGGAATGACCGGCATTTGGCCCTCCCTGGAAACGGGCTATTACATCGTACCTGGGTGCAAGCACATCAACGATTTTGCCTTTGCCTTCATCGCCCCATTGCAGGCCTAAAAGAACATCAACTTTCATGCTAAAAATGTGTTTCAAAAAACCTCGTGAAGGTACAAACTTTGACGGAAAAAACCTTCAAAAAATGAAAAATCCCCCGGGTGAATCCGGAGGACCCTACTGCCGGCATATTGGCCTCAGCTTTTTATTTTTTTGCGTGAATCATCAATGTCTTCACTGTAGCCATAAATGTACAGCGAATGGTGGCTGGGGGTGAAATTGTTGAGCTCGCTCGCCGTGCGGATGATCTCCTGGATGCGCGGATCGCAAAACTCAGTGACTTTCCCGGTTTTGATATCAATCAGGTGGTCGTGCTGCATGCAATGGTAAGCCTTCTCAAACTGGGCAATGTTCTTACCGAACTGGTGCTTTACCACCAGGTTGCAATCGAGCAACAATTCAATGGTGTTGTATAAGGTGGCCCGGCTTACCCGGTAATTCTTGTTTTTCATGAAAATATACAGCGACTCAATATCGAAATGCCCCTGGCGGCTGTATATCTCGTCCAAAATGGCATATCTTTCAGGAGTCTTTCGATGCCCTTTCTTTTCCAGGTATTCGGTGAACAACCGTTTTACGGTTTCTTTCGTTTCATCCTGAACCATAATTAGTCTAATTACAAATAGCGCGACTAAAGTATATATTTTTTGGCATATTCTATTGATTCACCCTTAATGATTTTTTGCCATTTCAATCGTTTTCGGTTACAACGAAAATAAGGAACAGATAGAAATTCTGTTTCCGGTTTCAGAGTTCCTCTTCGATATTTTCAACCCGGCTTACCTTTTCTACCCCTTTGATCTTGATGAGGTTCATAATGAGGTTGTTCAGGTCGGTGGTGCTGTGTACATACAGGTCGATGGTTCCCTCCCAGATGCCATCGTGACTGTGTAGATTAATAGTGCGGGTGTTGGCCCGTAATTCCTTGGCAATCGCTGTAGTGATGTTATTATAGATACCGAACCGGTCAATTCCCTGCAGGCTGATGCGAACCAAGAAGGATAATATCTTATGAGTGGTCCATTTGGCTGGAATGATGCGGTTTCCGTGACTTGACATCAGTCGAACTGCAGCCGGGCATTTACTTTTGTGAACAATTACCTGGTTATTAGGACTCTGGTAGCCTATCACATCGTCGCCGGGAATAGGATTGCAGCATTTGGCAATGATGTAGGCCGATTCCGGTTCATCAACATTTTCGCGCAAAAGGTAAGGAGTGGATTTATTGATGGCCGGGCCGTCCTTGCTTTCTTTTTCCTCGTCTTTGTCCTTTTTCGAAATAAAGGGCAACTGGAGTTCCCAGTATTTGATCCACTTGTTTTTGGTGTTCTTTTTCAGAACCTTGTCCAGGTCATCTAAGCTAATGATTTCCAAACCGATTTTACTGTAAAGCTCGTCCTTTGATACTACATCGTAGGCAGGCAGGAGCTTTTTAAAGATGCGGGAACTGGGATGAAGGCTAAGCGCTTTGAGCTTTGTTTCGAGCATTTCCTTGCCTTTCTCGATCCGGTTTTTTGTTTCCGCCTTCAGGGCCGATTTAATGCTGCTGCGGGCTTTGGCCGTAATGGCATAATCCAGCCATTCCCGCTGAGGTTTCTGCTTTTCTGAGGTGATGATTTCAACCTGGTCGCCACTATTGAGTTTGTGGTTCAGAGGTACTAGCTTATGGTTCTGTTTGGCTCCTATGGCCTTGTTGCCTATCTCTGTATGAATTTCATAGGCAAAATCAAGAGCTGTGGCATCCTTGGGAAGGGATTTGATTTCACCCTTTGGAGTAAATACCAGTATTTCCGAGGCAAAAAGGTTGAGCTTGAAATCATCGAGGAACTCCATGGCATCACTCTGGGGATCCTCAAGCATTTCCCTGATCTTTTTAATCCATTTGTCGAGTTCACCTTCCTGTGAACTCATATTCTTGTATTTCCAGTGGGCGGCAAAACCAAGCTCGGCAATATCATCCATTCTCTGGCTCCGGATTTGCACTTCCACCCATTTCCCTTCAGGGCCCATCACGGTCACATGCAGGGCCTCGTAACCGTTCGCTTTTGGCGTGCTCACCCAGTCGCGAATCCTGTCGGGCTTGGGCATATAGATGTCTGTGATAAGGGAATATATCTGCCAGCATTGTGTTTTTTCGGGGATATCAGGTACCGGATCGAAAATGATTCGAATAGCCAAAAGGTCAAATATTTCCTCAAAAGGCACATTCTTGGTCTGCATCTTGTGCCAGATACTGTATATGGATTTGGGACGCCCGCTGATGTCAAACCGGATGTCCTGCTTCTCGAGCTTGTCGATGATGGGCATCGAGAACTTGTTGATGAAGTTCTGACGCGCTATTTCGCTGTCGCGCAATTTCCGGGCTATCTCTTCGTATGCTTTGGGATACCTGTATTTCAGGCTCAGGTCCTCCAACTCGGTCTTTACGGCATACAATCCCATGCGATGGGCAAGGGGTGCGAACAGGTAAATGGTTTCGCCGGCAATCTTGATTTGCTTGTTCGGAGGAAGGGATTCGAGCGTTCGCATGTTGTGCAACCGGTCGGCCAGCTTGATTAGGATCACCCTCACATCGTTGGAAAGGGTAAGCAGCATCTTCCTGAAATTTTCGGCCTGCAGATTGGAATTCTGGTCAAATACCCCTGAAATCTTAGTCAGACCATCGACAATCGATGAAATTTTATGCCCGAACTGAAACTCGATTTCTTCAAGGGTGTAATCGGTATCCTCTACCACATCGTGCAGGAGCGCGCTGATAATGGATTTGGGACCAAGTCCCAGCTCATACGTACAAATCTTGGCAACGGCAATCGGATGAAGAATATAGGGTTCGCCCGATTTCCTGCGCATGTTCTTGTGAGCTTCGAAAGCTATCTTGAACGCTTTGCGGATCTGCTCCTGGTCCTCAGGCTTTTCGCAACGAACGCACCTCTCCAGCAGATCTTCAAACTCCCGCTGAATAACCATCTTTTCTTCTTCCGTGCCAGCGCCTGTTTTCTGTGCGAGCATACTTACGAAAAATCACGAATGGCAAAGGTAATGAATTTCCTGTCTCGATATGCAGGTAAGACGCTCAAAATCATGGATAAATCACCGAGACAGTCCCCTTGTATTCTTTTTGCGGCAGTCCGTTGATCCTGAGATGTATATAATAAATGTAGGCGCCTTCGGCTACCGGTTGACCATCCTTTCCGGTGCCGTCCCAGGCTTTTGAGAAGTCGGTGGTTTCGAATACGATATTGCCTCTGCGGTCGAAAATACGCATCAGGTAATTGTCGGGTATGAAATCGAATTCCGGCTTGAACAGGTCGTTCCGTCCATCGCCGTTAGGGGTGAAGGCATTCGGAATCCTGGCTCCCGGCTGTATTTCGAAACAAAGCACATTGGAAATGCTCTGACCTGTTACGCCCTGTGGATTGCCTGCTGCCTCAGTGGCCTCGATCCGGTAACACATCCGGCTGGAGTAATTCCCCGGAACAAGCCGGGTTAGATCATCAGTATAGCTGCTGTCGGCTAATCCCAGGTTGGCTGCTTCTTCCCAACTTCCGTCGGCAAGCATCCTCTGCACCTTCATATTCCCGTTTCCGGCTTTCCACTGGTAATATGGATTCCAGGAAAGCGCCACCCTACTGTTGTTCATTTTTCCTGAAAGAACGATGTTACCTGACAGATTTGACTCCGCCATGGCCGATCCGCACGCATTCACTGCCGCCAGCTTGTAGAAGTGCCTTTGCTGTGCATTGACCGGATCGGTATAGGAAATAACTGGGGCCGTGTTATCAAAAAAATCAGCTATTTTGCTCCAGGACCCCGAAACCCCGTCTTTGCGGAAAAGGAAATAACTTGTGATTTCTGAAGTATTATCCAAGGTAAAAGAGAGACGTATATTCCCGGAAGTATCGGTTGTGGCATAATCTGCATTCAGATAAGCGGGCACTGTAGGCTTATGGATTGAAGAGGAAGCAATATTGGAAAGACTTTCCAGCCCGTCATCCCGGTAAGCATGCACCAGGGCCGAGTATATCACATTAGGCTGCAGATTTGCCAGAATGGTGTCGCTGACCGTTGCCACCAGGTTCATGAATACCGGTAATTGCCCCTGTTGTTGCAGTTCCAGTGTATAGTGGGAAAGGTGTACGCCCCAGCCCCTGTACCCTGTCCA
>JAKAMP010000304.1 GCA_021812865.1 Bacteroidota bacterium
GATGAGGGTGCGTTGGTCTCCACACTCTCAACCGATATATTCATATCGATCTTTCCGCGGATCAGTTTTTCGGAAACGAGATTCCTCACTTCCAGTTCCTTTTCCCGGAAAACCGCCGGCATGCGGATTGCCAGGTCAAGCTGTTTGCTGTTCAGTGACTTGATCTCAACCGTCACCTTCTTTTTTTCAAATTCACAGCCGGCTTTTCCCCAACCTGTCATGGACCAGATCATATCAGTGCAAGATTAATTTACAGCAAAGGTAGTATTTTCGGAATAACCTGATCATGTTGTTTGAAAGGCGCGTTCAGCAACAGGTTGGAGAGTCACTCGGTTATTTAAGGTTCCACTGGAAATTCAACCTGGCCCAAACTAAAGGGGAGGGTGAATATTTTGCGCTCTCATAGGTTTCCATTTCCAGGTTAGGGCTGAAGTTGATATTGGCAACAGGTGTCCAGGATAGGCCTGCAGTGGCAAAATACCTCCTGTCATTTGTGGAGCCAGCATTGATATTGGGATCATAAAAATCATAACGGGCGAAACAGGCAATCTTTTTACTGATATTCACTGATCCGAAAACTGAAATGCCCATGCCGTTTAGATTTGTAAACATACTGTCGGGCGTCATATACCCGTTTCCGGTGGTTTTGAGAAAGGTTTCCAATCCCACGGAATTTTTTTCATTTTTGTACCCGGCGAATACTGCCTGTACAAGCTCGTTAGATGGCTTTCCGTTTTTTTCTGCCTGGAAGGCATAGTCGCTATAATAGCAAAAATCCAGACCATTAAAGGGTGAATAGCCCAGTTTGCCGTATAGTTTTTTGTATTTATCCGTTTCGGGCCTTACGTAGCTGTTGTCACCGGCCATCACGATATAGCTGAAAGGGCTGCCGGCGGAAAATTTACCTCTTACCGATATACCGAAATCCCTTGCCGGTTCAATACTTCTGAGATCAAGAATGGTTTTTTCCACGTACCGGAGCCCCCAGTATTGCTCTGAAGTTTCGAAGGAAAACGTAGGCTGAATGCCAAGGCAAAATTCCGTGAGAGCGTTTATTTTGTATTTCAGGTAAGCATCTTTCAGGAAGAAACTCATGGTATTGTCTGCTGAAAGGGCATTATCATTGGTCTCGATTTTGATGAAGGTCTTGATCTGCGGGGTCCAGTTGTATTCGTATCCCAGGGTAACCCTTTTGAACTGGAAACCGGTCATTCCCGAAGGTTTATTCAGAAAGGCTTTTGAGAGTTTTCCTATGCCCGTGTCCGCTGTCAGTACATAAAAATAATCGCCAAATACCTGCGAAAGGATTTTACCGGAAGGTTTGAATTCATTCTCGGGGGTTTGTGTGTAGACGCTTGTGCTGCAGAGGATTACTGCGAGCAGGAGTAAACCTTTTCTCATCATTTACGGGTTATTCATTCATGCCAACATAATTGTACAGCATCATATGCCAATGGTCATCGTGCGAGACTAACCACTGGCATGGTAATGCCTTAACCTGATGTTTTCCGGATTTTCCCGGAATCAGGATGAGTAAATATAGAAAAGATGAGGGTTCTTCCTTTTCGGGGACCAGGATTTTTTCGTCAGGGCTGCAATTTTTCGAGACTCAGGGTGAAATGCCGCATTATAGGAGCTTCCCAGGCTATGCGGTAACCTCTTTTTATGGTATTCCGTCTTGCATAGAGATTTTCGAATGCAGCGGCCACATAATCCATATGATTTTGCGTGTACACTCTTCTCGGGATAGCGAGCCTTAGGAGTTCCAGGTTGGGGAAACGGTCTTCCCTGGTCACCGGATCGCGATCGGCCATGAGGGTACCAATTTCTGCACCCCGTATGCCGCCTTCGATGAACAGTTCCACAGCCAGCGTTTGGGCTACATATTCTTTGCGGGGCACGTGGGGAAGTAACTTTATGGCATCGATAAATACGGCATGCCCGCCGATAGGGTACTGCACGGGAATATTCATGGACTTCAGCCTGTTTCCAAGATATTCCACCTGCCTGATCCTTGATTCCAGATAGTCGAATTCGGTTCCTTCGAATAATCCCTGTGCCAGCGCGTTCATGTCGCGCCCGGCCATTCCTCCGTAGGTAATGAATCCTTCGAACATAATATTGAAGGTGGTGGCTTTGCGGAACATCTCTTCGCTTCTGAAACCAATGAACCCGCCGATGTTCACCAGGGCATCCTTCTTGCTGCTCATGGTCATACCTTCGGCATAGCTGAACATTTCCAGGGCAATCTCCCTGATGGTTTTATGTTCATACCCCTTTTCACGGGTTTTGATGAAGTATGCATTTTCGGCAAACCTGGCCCCGTCGATAATTACGGGTATACCTTTAGATGAGGCCAGGGCATGCACCGCTTTCAGGTTTTCCATGGAGACGGGTTGTCCGCCTGCCGTGTTGCAGGTTACTGTGATGATCACCATGGGAATTTTGCCCGCCGGGCGCTCATCCAGTACTTTCTTTAGCTTTGCGAGGTCGACGTTTCCCTTGAAGGGATGATTGAGGCCGATATCCCAGGCTTCATCGATGGTGCAATCGACGGCGATGGCTTTTCTGAATTCAATATGTCCCTTGGTAGTATCGAAATGTGCATTTCCGGGTACCCGGTCGCCTTCCTTCACAAGGGCTGAAAACAATACATTTTCCGCTGCCCTGCCCTGGTGTGTAGGCAGAAAGAAGGGGAAACCGGTGATCTCGGAAATCGCCTCCTTCAGCTTGAAATAAGAACTGGCGCCGGCATAGCTTTCGTCGCCCAGCATAATGGCTCCCCATTGGGCCGCGCTCATGGCGCTTGTGCCCGAATCGGTGAGCAGGTCAATATATACCTGGTCTGAACGCAGGTTGAAGAGATTATACCGGGCATCTTGAATCCAGCGTTCGCGTTCTTGACGGCTGCTACGCCGGATGGGTTCAATCATCTTTATCTTATACGGTTCTGCAAATGGCAATTCCATATTAAAAAATTTAAACTGGGTAAAAAAGGGACTGGTAAAAGGGAAATTCAGGTTCAACGGATGCACTAAGCAGAAAAGGCATCCCGTTTCTTGAGGTTGAGATAATTTCTGTTTGCCAGAACCGAAATGAGTTCTGCAGTCATGGCTTGAATTTTTACCAAAGGTATACGAATGATAGCAGAAAAAGGATGCTGCATACCATAAAATGCATGAAAAAATCACTTTTGGGTGGACTTGTACCGGGGCTCCTCATGGTGGGGTGCTACTTCAGGCTGACTGCCAGCCTGGGTCCAGCCGGAATGTCCATGATGTTCCTGATACGGATTCCTTCAAAGTAGAAAGATAGAATTTCTTCGCAGGTTTTTCCATGCGCGGCCATATTGATGGCCCCGGTTTGACACATCCCGACGCCATGACCAAATCCCTTCCCGGAAATAAGCAGGCTGTCGCCATTTTCTTCCTGCACGGAAAAGAATGAGGACCGGAAATTCCAGTCGGCCCTGATTTTGCGAAGGGCAAGAGAGTCACCCGGAATCCGGTAGTATGCCTGCCGGGTATCCTGTCTGAAATCCAGTTCCCCCTTTTTTGAAGGTTCCTGCAGGTGTATGCCATTGGAACGCAGGTAGGCAATCCATTTATCCTTTGGGATTGCAATATGCCAGTAGCTGCTTTTTGAATTTGAGCACCAGGGATCTTCTACTCCTTTCAGGTAAGGAACCTTCTGAAGCCATTCATTCCCGGCGCTTTGCGTTTCTCCCCCGCAGTTGGCATGATAAGCAGCGGTAATGAGCAAGGTATCGTCATACACAGCTACTTCACCATGTGTTGCCACCACTGCCTGCAGAATGGCAGGGTTCCTGCCGTTCATGCCTTTGTATGCCTGGCAGTGTACCTCATCGCATACATTGAAACTTTCGGTTTCGTGCTTGCTGAAGTGGGAGAGGAGGTAGGTGCGGCAGAGGATGGCCTGGGCCTTGTAGAATTCAGGAGTGGCCGTTGTCCCTCCCTCAGCGGCAACCACCGCAGCCAGGTAATTATCTTCAGCGACGATGTTGATGGCTGCAATCCGCCCAATGCCAGCCCGGAACTGGCACGTTCCCTGGTATTGCCTTGCCTCCATTGCCGGAAAAGCAGGGCGAAGACTAAACCGGCAGGTCGAATCGCAGGCTGTTATAGTGATGATCTCTTCCATCAGGTTGTTGCCCTGCAAGTCCCTGGCCGACAATTTATCTCCCATCAACGCAATATACACCACAGAGCCTGGTTTAAGCTTTATGCTCCCCTGAACGCCTGATTCCATGGTGTATTCTCCCAGCATAGGCGAAAAGAGGAAGGTCTGGATGGCTTTGCTGTTGAACAGTCCTACCTTCACAGGCTGTCCAGTAAGGAAGAGGCCTTTAAGCATCAGGATTCCGGCAAGGAAGATGGAGTGAGCCTGTTTCATTTATTTTTCAGAAAGGCGACTATTTTTTC
>JAKAMP010000305.1 GCA_021812865.1 Bacteroidota bacterium
GTAAGCATTCAAGTGCATTTGGAAGCCAACACCATGAATTGGAATACCTGAATCTTTCATTTCTTGAATCAAGGTGTAATCGAAATCGTCTCGACTTTTTTGGTAAATATATTCAGCAGGAAATTCTTGAACCTCTGGGCATTTTCGATATGCATATCGGCAACAGCCTGGTAAGCGATCGGTTCTGGAATGAATCACGCTATTACCAGCTGCGATACACTACCCATAGTGAAGCCTACGACGGGTCAGGAGAAACAGTTCCTGCGCTGTATGGGGGATATGATATGAAATTACTGGGCGCTGCGGGTGGCTGGCTTGCCTCTCCAACGGAACTGATGAAATTTATTCTCGCCATAGATGGAGATTCAAGCGTTACCCAGATTCTCAGTAAGAATACTATTGAAGAAATGACCACACCCGATAAGAAAGTACACAGAACCCTGGGTTGGGGGGGAACCGATGATGATGGCAACCTGTGGAGAACAGGGTCCCTAACTGGAACCAACGCCCTTGTTATTAAAAGAAAATCAGGTCTTACCTGGATTGTGATTCTGAATTCTAGCGGTACTCATCAGAAAAGCATACCATATTACATTCTCAAAGCCATGGAGCAGGGAATTGATTCTGTGAGAAAATGGCCTGATATTGACCTGTTTACCTATAAGAAAATGGATTCTGCCACACCGCTCGAAACCGGACTGGTAAATTGACCTGCTTCTGTCTGTAATCCTCCCAATCATCGGATTTTTCTCTATTTTTATATAAAAATTCACAATGGGCAAGCTGGTTGAGAAACTTTCACAGAAAAAGATACTGCTTGGCGACGGAGCCTGGGGAACATTGCTTATTGAAAGCGGGTTACAGGCAGGGGGGTGTCCTGAGGCCTGGAATATTGAATTTCCTGAAAAGGTGCTTGCCGTCGCCGCACAATATATTGAAGCCGGATCCGATATTATCGAGACCAATAGTTTCGGTGGAAGCCGGTTTAAACTGAAACAGTATGGTCTTGAAAACAAAACAAGGGCAATCAATGGGGAAGCTGCAAGAATTTCTAGGCAGGCTGCAGGAAACAACCATATTGTACTCGGTTCAGTAGGCCCTACGGGAAAAATTCTGATGATGGGAGATGTTTCCAGGGATGAAATGTATGAAGCATTTCGCGAACAGGTTATGGCTCTGGAAGAAGGCGGAGCTGATGCCCTGATCATCGAAACCATGTCGGATATGGATGAAGCTTTGATCGCTGCCAGGGCGGCTCGAGAAAATACACAATGCGATGTGGTTGTGAGTTTTACATACGACCGTTCAGGTGATGACTTTCATACCATGATGGGAGTTACCCCCCGGGAGATGTCTGACACTTTCTCAGCTGAAGGCTTTTCTTTTGCCGGGTCAAACTGCGGAAACGGTATGCACGACATGGTCGAACTGGCAAAACAATTCAAGAAAAACAACGGTTATCCCCCCTTCATGATCCAGGCAAACGCCGGGAAACCATTGTATTCTGACGGAAAAACTGTTTTTCCCGAATCCCCGCAGGAAATGAACACCCAGATCATCGATCTTCTTGAACTGGGCGTTAGTATTATTGGCGGATGCTGTGGTACAACTCCTGCTCACATCCGCGAGTTCCGGAAAACCATAGACGCTTTCCTAAAATAATCCAATGGAACAGCCTGATTCCTTCTCCTGCACCTTTTCCTGGGATGAACTTGGAATTTCAACCGCTGACATTTTCCAAGCCTTTGGCGGCCGCGACAAAGAAATAATCGGTCACATCAGCCTGCAGCCTGTACTTGATTCCCTCCGCTCACTCAATGATCTGCAGGCAGGCTATGTCCTCCTGGATAAGGTACAGTTGAACCTGTCTTCCGGCTTACTGAGTGTTCCATATCTTACTTTTCAGATTGGTACCTGGCTTGCCCCCCGGTTCAGAAACCTTGAAATGCTCGCAGTGGTCATATGCTCCGCCGGGAGAAAAATTGATGAATTGTCGCGCAACTTTATGGCTGGAGGAAACCTGCTTG
This sequence comes from Bacteroidota bacterium, assembly GCA_021812865.1. Lineage (GTDB taxonomy): Bacteria > Bacteroidota > Bacteroidia > Bacteroidales > JAAYUG01 > JAKAMP01. Next base: position 2,028 of record JAKAMP010000305.1, read on the forward strand.
AAGGCTATATTGTAGATGCTCTGGCTTCTGTAGCGGTTGAAAAACTGGCTGAACGCATCCGTGAAATCATTTTCAATAAAATGAATCCTCAGGAATTGATGCTAACCAACCTGTATCATCCCGGGTATTGCGGATGGGATCTTATTGAACAAAAGAAAATATTCGCCCTTCTTCCGGAAAATTTTTGTTCGGTAAGCCTTACCGAAGATTGCCTGATGGTCCCGGTAAAATCTACCAGCGCACTGATGGGGATCGGAAAAAAGGTTTTTGATGCAGGGCATGAATGCGAAATCTGCGACAGGCTGGACTGTTACCTTAGAAAAGTCTGATTCTCCCTTGGATTGCAATCCTCACTATACTCTTGAGCATAATGTTATAGATTATCCAAACCCTGTATGCTTTTTTTACGTACAACTACTTGAGTTCCCCCTAATGAGCTCGCTTGATCAATATGGAACTTGCAAAAGCAGGACAGGTAAGCCTTGAAGAATTATCAAAGATACAGTTTTATGCTTTTTTCTTTGCTGACGGATCATATCCCCGGTCCTCCTTTCTGCTCACATCAGCCAGCATCAAGGCATCCAGGACTATACTTTTAAAGCAGGTTGAAAACCGAATACTGAAAAAGCACTGGAAGATATCTCCTTTTTCGGTCTCCGGCCTTGAACAACTGGAACTGAAGGTTCAGCAGGGCGGTAAACTGATGGAATATTTTGATTCCATCCTCAAAACATGCAGGAGCAAGGAAATCGCCATATTGTTCGATTATTCTGAAATGCCTGAAACATGGTATGCCGGTTTGTTTGAATATCTTTTGAAACATGATCTGCCCTGTTCCCGACTAACCATCTGTTTTTCATATGTTCCAGTAACTTACAGGGCTCCGGCAGGTGGTTCATTTTTTAAATCGGCTCGTCCGCTTATTCACGGCTCAAAAGTAAACAACGGAAACATTCAGAAGGCGCTGATCATGGACCTTGGCTTCTCCCCACAAAAGGCCTTGTACCTGATTCGCAAAATAAAGCCCCATTCTGTTTTTCTACTTTACCCTGATCCGGCCCTGAATCTGGAATATACAGGAAAAATTTTGCAATTGAACCAGAGTCTTATCCTGAAGGCCGAACCATCCCACCTTGTACCTTATCCCATACAGGATACCGAAAAAGCGGAAGAAATCATTTCTTCTCTTGCATTTGACCTGCGTCTTTCATACAGAGTATTGCTTGCCCCGCTTGGGCCCAAAATTTTTACCCTTTTATGTCTTATGGTGTATGCAAGGTTTCCGGACATTGAGATTTGGTCAACCGGCTCAGCAGAAGACCTGGCCCAGCATGAATTTCCACTTCATGATCCGCTTGTGATTAAATCGGTATTTACACGGGAAGACGATAGCGACTAGGCATCCCAGACAAACATCTTTGCGGTATTCGAAAACATCTTTTGCTCTAAGAGTCACTCATTTATTTCGTTCAATGAACCTAGGGCTCACAATTTTGTTATTATAACGAAATCTGAAAATTATTGATTAACTTGTATTCAGGGTAAGTGTGCAATATGTATTTCCTTAACCTGGAACAGAAATAATAAAATTACTGCTCATATATGGCTGTTTTTGAAATCATAATGCCAAAACTTGGCGAGAGCGTTGAAGAAGCGCTCATCACCAAATGGTTTGTTCACGAAAATCAGTACATACAGGAGGATGATGTTCTTCTTGAAATTGCAACCGATAAGGTTGATTCTGAAATACCTTCGCCGGTTGCTGGTCGGGTTACGAAAATTATATTTCCAGCAGATACCAAAGTTGCAGTAGGAAAGGTTATTGCCCTGGTTGATACCGCCCCTGGCGACTCTCCAATAAAAGAAACGAAAGGAACTGATTCAGCAAAAACCGCAGATGAAGCGGTTTCGATTGCTGCCACACCCACAGGAAATGCAACGATAAAAAGTTCCTCGGGTCGTTTCTATTCTCCTCTTGTAAAAAGCATTGCCTCCAAGGAAAAAATCACTGCAGAAGAACTTGAAACCATTCAGGGGACAGGAAGAAATGGCAGAGTGCGTAAGGCCGACATGCTTGGATTTTTGGCCACAAAAACCAATAGCGGCAAACCTCAGGTTATTTCATCTACATCTGTGTCTGCGCCGATCGGTGCCGAAAAGCCCAAAGCGCCGGTTTCCCTCAGTGCAGGCGATGAAATAATCGAAATGGACCGCATCAGAAAACTCATTGCCGATCACATGGTAATGTCGGTGCACACTGCTCCGCATGTTACCAATATGGTGGAAGCTGATCTGACAGACATTGTGCTATGGAGAACTAAAGCTAAAGAAGGATTTCAGAAAAGGGAAGGAGTGAATCTCACCTATATGCCCTTCATTACCGAAGCCGTAGCCAAGGCAATACGCGATTACC
>JAKAMP010000306.1 GCA_021812865.1 Bacteroidota bacterium
CGTTTCATGCAGCCCATGCTGGCTAAAAAAGGCAGTGGTGGCGCTGACGCCAAACAGTCCGTCACCATGTCCGGCGCCGATCTGGCCGGCCTAAACCTCAACTTCGTGATGGGACTATATGACAGGTCCGGACGTTGGAGTCAACCTGCCCACTCGCATCCCTATGATGAGGTAATGGTTTTCTTTGGCCACAATGTCAGCGACCTGAGCTACCTGGGCGCCGATTGGTATATAGAGCAGATGACCCGCAAGGCATATAATTCAGACCCACTCCGGTTTTCAATGACTCGGGATCAGTACATCACAGGAAAGCGAGATGTGGTTTACCTTGTCGACCAGGTGAAACAGCCGGTTGCATTAAAGGATGCCATGGAATTTGTTACCAGCGATGATCCCCGTACTAAGGAAAAAGGAAACAACGGGGAACCGGTGGCCTATATTCCTGCGAAAGGCTTTTACCTGCCGGTGGATAAGGAACTGGTAATCAAGACTTCGACAGTGAGTAAGCCCTATATCGGGGGAATTGTCCCGGTGATGAGCTGGAGCATGAACAGGAACCTTCTTACCAAGAGCGATCTCATGATGCTTGACCTGCTGGCATACAACGACTGGACCCGACCGATATACATTGCCGTTACGGTTGGCCGGGAAAACTATCTCGACCTCGATAATTACTTCCAGTTGGAAGGGCTTTCGTATCGGATCGTGCCTGTCAGTACACCCGGTGAATATCCACGACTCGGGTATGTGGATACTGATATCCTGTACGATAACATGATGAATAAATTCAGATGGGGAAACATTACCGATCCGAAGGTGTACCTCGATGAAAACAATACCCGTATGCTTACCAATTTCAGAAGCAATTTTGGAAGGCTGGCAGAAGCCTTGGTAGCTGAAGGGAAGATCGATTCGGCCCGAAAAGCGCTTGATAAATGTGTTGAATTGTTGCCACAGGAACGCGTACCTCATAATTACTTCAGTCTGCCGATTGTGGAACTGTATTTCAAATTAAACCAACCTGAACAGGGGAAGAAGATTGCACAGGAAATTGCATCGATGGCCATTTCAGAGCTCGGATATTTTAACCGGTTGAACAGGAGGTTTCCTTCGGAAGCGGATTATGAAAAGCGACTCGATTATTACTATCTGATGCAGCTGAGAAACCTCGCAGAGCATTATGATCAGAAGGATCTGCTGGCGGAACTGGAGAGCAACCTGAACAAGCTTTTGCCGGAGGCGAAATGATCATACCCTCTTTAATCACCGGATGGGCGGAGAAATTTTTTCCCGGCCTCCTATGCCAGGTCAAAGGAAAACCCGGGGTAATTTTTCTGACCTTTGATGACGGTCCAACACCGGATTTAACCACGGAGATATTAAGACTTCTGGAGGAATTTCATGCCATAGCAACCTTCTTCTGTCTTGGACGGCAGGCGGATCAGCATCCGGAGCTGGTGCATGAAATAAAGAAGAAAGGCCACAGCCTGGGCAACCACAGCTGGTCTCATCCGGATGGTTGGTTTACAAAAACATCCCGGTATTCAGAGGACATTCAAAAGGCCGGGAATATTATACATACCCGGTTGCTCCGTCCTCCTTACGGAAGGATAAGGCCCTGGCAGATCAGGCGGTTGCAACTAAAGTACCGGATTGTGCTGTGGAGGATTATGATTCCCGATTACAGGGCAGGAATAAACGCTGATAAAGTGCTGAAGAAACTTCAGCGGCATGTTTGCGCCGGAGACATTGTGGTTATGCACGACAATGAAAAGGCCAGGGATAATATTCTGCGGCTGCTGCCTCCTTTTCTAAAATATTTCACAGGCAAAGGATATAGTTTTGAGGCAATACCTATGGAGAGAGAATAATTCTATTCCCTCAACTCGAAAATCTCATCGATGGCTTTCCTTTGTTTCGGCTGGGGCATATGCCTGGGCTTGCCTACGGCAATGAAGGCGATCAATTTGTATGGCTTGTTGATGTCGAGCATGGCTTCCAGTTCGGATTTTGCAATCAGGGGAGCGCTGAGCCAGCAGGCACCGTAACCCATGTCGGTTGCAGACAAGAGCAGATTTTGAATGCATGCTCCCGCGCTTTGCAAATCGGGGAAATTCCGGTTCCGGTTAATCTCTTCATGAGTAAGATTCACTCCCTTTTCCAGTACGGTTTCATATTCTTCCATCACCAGGGCAATCACCGCCGGGGCTTCCCTGAAAAAGGTCGAAAACCATTCCACCTGCGAAGTGATATTCCCTGATGCCTGTGAAGTATTTCTGGGCAGAAGAGCAATTTTTTCCGAGACAATTTCGGCCATCTTCTGCAAGGTTTGCCGGCCCGTAAGAGCAATGAATTTCCAGGGCTGGTAATTATTCACACTGGGCGCCAGCGATGCCAGCCTTACCATCTCCCTCAGATCGGTCAAGGGAACCCTGTCGGACATAAAACTGCGTACACTGACCCTGTTTTCAATAGCTTGCTTGAGCTCCATACCTGTGGGTTTAGATAGCTAAATTAAAGAATTTATTCATGGATTGCCAATTGAGCTATATCACCTGTTTGAATTGATTGAAATCAATTATGCTAAATTTGATCCCATAGAAAAAAACGATTAATTTACTTAATGGAAAGATGTTTCAGATGAAAGGTAACGATGGCATCCTTACCGGAGGTAACTATGAATTGATGAAGGGAATCCGATGAAGTTGCAGAATGATTGATCCATTTGCGGATTGAGGCAAGATGCATGAATTTTTATTTATTTTGATGATCAAATCAACCGAAATACTGTATTTTTATAGATTCTACAATAACTGAACCATATAGATAAGCCCATTTAACAGGATGAATATTACCGACCAGGATATTGCCGATTTCAATTCCATTCTAAAGGCCGTATCGGCCTATGATTTCAGTGGTTACTCTGAGAAATCGTTAAAAAGACGCATTGCCAAGGTGATCCTAGATAACAAAATAGATATAGGTGGACTTCTTGGTGAAATGAAACGAAGCAAGGACTTCATTGAGAAAATCGTCAAGGATATTACGGTGAATACCACCGAGTTGTTCAGAGATCCGGTGATCTGGTATGCATTGAGATACAAGGTACTTCCAAGGTATCAGAACAGTTCGGTAATTAACATCTGGCATGCAGGCTGCTCTACCGGACAGGAAGTTTATTCCATGCTTATTCTGCTCAACGAAATGGGGCTGCTCGAGAAAGCCAGGATTACAGCCACCGATATCAACTCGGACGTTCTTACACAAGCTGCCAAAGGAATATACAAATACCGTTTCAATATCTCCTATTTGGATAATTTCGATAAGGTGATCCGTGAAAACCCGAACATTCCCGGTCATTTTGAAATGATTCCCTATGAAAAGTATTTCGAAGTGGATAAAACACGTGACTTTATCAAAATGAAACCTTTCCTGGTGGACAAGCCGGTTTTCAAAAAGCACGACCTGGTAAAAGAGGAGAACATTTTCCTTACCAAGTTCGATATTATCATGTGCAGGAATGTAATCATCTATTTCAACTATGATCTACAGAATAAGGTATTTTCATTGTTCCATAAAAACCTGTATGATTCGGGAAGCTTAATTCTGGGCATGCACGAAAGCATTCTTGGTCCTCATACTACAAATTTTGAAAAGAAAGACATGGTTTATTACAAGAGATAGGGAAAATGAAAACAAAGATTATGAAGAACTTCACGATTTCTGTACGCAGCAAATTCATTGTCCTGCTCTCACTCATTGTCCTGTTTTTCATCATCTCCGGCCTGCTTCAGCTGAATTCCCTTTTCAGGCTCCGAGACATCAACGCCTTGCATACCGGTATCATTGAACTGCAACACGATTTCAGCCAGACCGATGCGGCCATCAACGAACTTTTCCTGTTACATGATTTCTCATCGGGGTTGGAGGCGAAGGATCAAATCCTTAAACAATTGTCCGGCAAAAGCGACAGGATGCTTGCAGGTCTCCGGCCTGCTTTGAATAAAACAGAAAGAAACAAATTAAGAAGCGGGTTACAGGAACTTTCAGGTACCCTGCATGAATATTCACGGTTGTTTGATGAGCTTGCCCGTAGGATCAGGAAAAACCCGGGGAACAACATTGATATCCAGCAGTTGCTGGAATTTTCCATCTCACTGGAACAATTCACCCCTGCCGTCAAAAATGAATATTTTTCTTTTCTGTTGCACGATCTGGCCGATCTGGGACGCAAGTATTCCATCACGCCCGGGGCTGATTTATTGAAAAAGATCGGCGGCCGTGTGGATGAGGCGGGAAAGATATTAGCTGAAAATGCCGGAGCCGCGATATTTACCGGGAATGAAACCACCCGGAGCCAGCTTTTTTCAAAGCTATCTGACCTGCGTATCCTGGTAAACGGATTGCTTGAAACAGGAAACCGGTTGGCCTCCACCGAA
>JAKAMP010000307.1 GCA_021812865.1 Bacteroidota bacterium
CTGTTTTGCTCATCAGGTGAACCACAGGATCTGCAGCCACATCAACATTTTCAGGCTCAATATAGGCTTTTTCCTTAGGATTCTCTTCTTTTTCACCCATAATCGACCGGAAGGCTTTCACTACCTTTTGCGGAGTGATGTTGTTTTCGTCGTTATATTTCAGCTGCTTCTCCCTTCGGCGGTTGGTCTCGTCAATGGTACGCTGCATGGAGTCTGTGATTTTGTCAGCATACATGATCACTTTCCCATTGATGTGCCTTGCTGCTCGGCCTGCTGTCTGAGTAAGCGAGCGCTCCGAACGCAGAAATCCCTCCTTGTCGGCATCGAGAATGGCAACCAACGATACCTCGGGTAAATCAAGCCCCTCGCGCAACAAGTTGATCCCCACCAGTACATCGAAACTGCCCTTTCGAAGTCCTTCCATAATCTCTATACGGTCGAGGGTCTCAATATCCGAATGGATATACCGGCATTTGATATCAAATCGTAACAGGTAATTGGTCAGTTCTTCCGCCATGCGTTTGGTTAGCGTGGTCACCAATACCCTTTCCTGTGCCGATACCCGTTCGTGGATCTCTGTCATCAGGTTGTCAATCTGGTTCAGGCTGGGCCTTATTTCAATAATAGGATCGAGCAGACCGGTAGGACGGATAAGCTGCTCTACGATTGCACCCTCTGATTTCTGCAGCTCATAATCCGCCGGAGTGGCACTCACGAAAATGGTCTGCCCGATAAGCTCTTCGAATTCATCGAGTTTCAGCGGGCGGTTATCCAGCGCTGCCGGAAGCCTGAAACCATATTCTACCAGGATTTGTTTGCGCGAATGGTCGCCTCCGTACATGGCCCTGATCTGGGGAACGGTTACATGGCTTTCGTCAATGAACATAACGAAATCTTCGGGGAAGTAATCCAACAGGCAGAAGGGCCTGGTACCGGGCCTTCTCCCGTCAAAATACCGGGAGTAGTTTTCTATCCCGCTGCAATACCCCAGTTCCCTGATCATTTCAAGGTCGTATGTCACCCGGTCTTCCAGCCGCTTGGCTTCCATGGGCTTCCCGTTATCCTTGAGAAAGTCCACCTGCTTTACCATATCATCCTGTATCAGGTTGATGGCGGCCTGTGTGCGGGCCCGCGTGGTTACGAATATATTCGCAGGGTAAATGGTCGCTTCATCCAAAGAACCGGTTACCTTGCCTGTAATGGGATCGAACGACTGTATCTCTTCAATTTCATCGCCGAAATAAACAAATCGATATGCAAAATCGTTGTAGGCCAGGTTTACATCGACCGTTTCACCCGATACGCGAAAATGGCCATGGTTGAAATCCACTTCATTTCGCGAATACAGGCTGTCCACCAGCTTCCGCAGAAACTGGTTACGGTTCAGTATCATGTTTTTGCGGATATGGATAGTGTTGCTGTAAAAATCATCGGGATTACCAATGCCATAGATACATGAAACCGATGATACCACCACCACGTCGCGTCTCCCGGAAAGGAGGGAAGAGGTAGCGCTCAGCCGGAGTTTTTCAATTTCTTCATTGATCGAAAGGTCCTTTTCGATATAGGTATCGGTTACGGGCAGGTAAGCTTCGGGCTGGTAATAATCGTAATACGATACAAAGTATTCCACAGCGTTTTCTGGAAAAAACTGTTTGAATTCGCCGTATAACTGGGCAGCCAGCGTTTTATTATGGCTCAGTACCAGGGCAGGACGTTGCACCTGCTCCATCACATTGGCCATGGTAAAAGTTTTTCCTGAGCCCGTAACGCCCATGAGGGTCTGGAATGGCACTCCGTTATTCAGCGCTTCTTTGAGCTGACGTATGGCTTCCGGCTGGTCTCCCGTGGGTTTGAAATCCGATATGAGCTTGAATGGCATGGTTCTTAACGGTAGGTGAAAACAACATACACAGGCAAATGATCACTGTAACCGCCCATGTATTTATCGCCTGCATACGCTTTATATGGCACTTGTTCGCCTGCCTTGGCATTGTATTGAAGGAGCCATGCGGCTTTATAAACATGTCCTTCGGTTCCGGCAAGGTGAAAACGTGCCCGGTTCGACATCAGGCTCTTCGAAATGATTATATTATCCAACATCAGCCACTTGTTCTTGTAGCTGTATGTTCCTTCCCCTTTCAGGTGCAGGGGACACATGATGTTCACCAGGGCCGGCTTATTTTTGCTGTTTGCCGGGCACCTGGCATCCAGCACCTGGTTTATGCTGTTGCTGGTAGGTTCATCGTTAAAATCGCCCAGGCAAATGATCTTTGCATTCCTGTTCCTTTTCAAAATAGAATCTGTCTTGGTTTTCATGAAACCGGCTTCGAATATTCTCTTGGACTCAGTTTCGGCCTGGTTTCCAACCCTTGATTTCCAGTGATTCCCCAGGATATGAAGGGTGTCGCTTTTGCCTGCAATGCCCGTCGCGTATAGGATACCTCGCGTACGCTCCACCTTCTCCCCCGGGTACCCAAAGTCAATCAGTCTCCAGCTCAGAACCCTGAACTGATCCTGCCGATAGAGGATGGCAATATCAATTCCCCTGGTATCCTTGCTGTCTTTGTGAATAATCCTGTATTTTGCTCCTGCAATCGAAGGTTGTTTCAGCAAGTCTTCCAGAACAGCCCTGTTTTCCACTTCGCATAATACCACCACATCTGGGAACCCTTTCTCCCTAATGGAGGATATTACCCGGGCAACCCCGGCAAGCTTTTGCTGGTAATGTGCGGTATTCCAGTGCTTTTTTCCGTTTGGAGTGAACTCGTCATCGGCAGTGTGGGGATCATTGATGGTGTCGTACAAATTTTCGGTATTGTATGACATGATCATGAAGGAGTGGCTGCCTTTTTTTGTCTGGGTGTAGCAGGAAAGGGCAGATATGAAGAGAAGTGTGAGAAGTGTGAGAAATCGTTTCATGTTTTTATATTCAATTAGCTGGTGCGATGCGCACTCTTGTTCAATTCACATACCGCAAGCCCTGATCCTGCAAAAATAACTCATTCGGCATCACCATGCAATGAAAGGCATAAGGTCGTTTAAGATTTTTCTGAACCGTTCAGTAACTTCTCCGTTCACCTTACCGTAAAAGCAGGCAATTAACAGATGGAGAACAATGACAATGAATTAAGCTTTCATTATAAATGTGAATGAGCTGGGCTGGTATGATGGTTAATAACTGTTGAAATCCGGACTGAAAGGTTATAACATCCTTGCTAAAATATTTTTATTTTTACCATATGCAATCTCCGTCTATGGAAACCGAAATTGATGAAAAAGCGCTGATCAAGCGGGTGGCTAAGCTGGTTAAGCAAAACCAGGAACTCACTGAGAACTACGAGAAGCTGCAGAAGGAGTATGAGCGCATACTTGAGGATAATGAGAAGATGAAGCAGTTGCTCGCCGAACATACGGAAGCCCAGAGAGCAAAGATGAAGACCGGGGAAGAGAGGCCATCTTCACTCAAATTCAAGATGGTTACCGTTCTGTTTGCCGAACTCCATGGATTGAGAAAAGTTACCGAAGGTATGAATTCCCAGGCCCTGATGGACGAAATGGATACCATTTATTACTATTTCGATACAGTGGTGGAAAAATACCATATTGAAAAAATCAAGACCATTGGCGATACCTATATGTGTGCCGGTGGAATTCCCGTGAAAAATATCACTAATCCTGTGGAAGTGGTGATGGCAGCCATCGAAATGATGCGCTATATCGATGAATTGCAGAAGGACCGGAAAGAAAAGATATGGCAGATGAAAGTAGGGATTCATACTGGTCCGGTTACAGCCAATACCACGGGACAGAAAAAGATCAGTTACGACATCAAAGGCGATACCGTGAATACTGCCAGCCGTATGGAATCGTTCGGGGAATTTGGAAAAATTACACTTTCTGTGATGACCTACGAACTGGTGAAGGAATTCTTCAATTGCGAATATTACGGAAAGCTGCCTGTTAAATATAAGGATGACCTGGAGATGTTCACGGTTAAGGCGCTGAAACCCGAGTTTTCTCAGGATAAAGAAGGCGTGGTTTCGAACCAGAGTTATGATGTGAAGTTCAAACTGATCCAGTTTACCGATTTGCAGGAAGTTATTCTTGACAAATTGGAGCGCGAACTACCCAAAAACCTGTATTATCATAATGTGAAACATACCGTTGACGTGGTGACTGAAGTGGAACTCATTGGATGGGCTGAAGGTGTAACGGATGAAGAAATACTTCTATTGAAAACAGCCGGACTCTTCCACGATGCAGGACATACCATATCGTATAAGGATCACGAAGAGCGGGGCTGTGAAATTGCCCGCGAGTACCTTCCGAAATACAAATACAGTGAAGAACAGATCAACCGGATCTGCGAGAT
>JAKAMP010000308.1 GCA_021812865.1 Bacteroidota bacterium
TTCCGATCTCTTTCGCTGGTTCTTTCCCAAACAAACAGGCAATAACAACATGGTGATTACCGAGGAAAAATCGACCTTTCGTTTTGCCTCCGATGACACAGCCTGGATGGCTAATTTTGGCAGTTTTCTTACCCACCAGGAAGAGTTGTTCCTCCCCGGTAAGCTTTCCTCTATGGGTAATGCCCAGTGCATCGGACTGCCCCTGCTGGTAAAGGCAAAGGATGACCTCTATGCAGAGATCGCTGAGGCTAACCTTTTCGACTGGTCAGGCATGTACATCTGTCTTGATAAGGTAAATCCCGATGGAAGTGTTCAGCTGAGGAGCAACTTGTCGCCCGCAAAAGGCGACAGAAACAGCGGTGTAAAAGTCAGTTTTTCCGGTCCGCATTATTCACCCTGGCGTGTGCTCATGATCGCGAAACATCCTGGTGATTTCATTGGTTCCGAGCTGATCAGCAATCTGGCCGATCCATCCAGACTCGCGGATATCTCCTGGATCAGGCCCGGCAAATGCGCATGGGACCACTGGTGGAGCGGCGATGTACTGATGAATACCGAAACCATAAAGCAATACATCGACCTGGCCTCAGAAATGGGATTTCCCTATCAGCTCATCGACTGGCAATGGTATGGTCCGTTCAACACTCCCGCTTCCGATATTACGAAAGTGAACCCGGCTGTTAATATGCCCGAGGTACTCAGGTATGCGAAAGAACATAACGTGAAATGCTGGGTGTGGCTTTATTATACCGATGCAGACCGGCAATACGAGCAGGCTTTCCCTCTGTACGAGAAATGGGGTATTGCAGGGGTGAAGATCGATTTCATGGCACGCGACGACCAGGAAATGGTGAACTGGTATGAAAAAATTGTAAAAAAAGCAGCCGAATGCCACCTGATGGTGAATTTTCACGGGGCATTCAAACCAACCGGCATGGAGCGCACCTATCCGAACATGATGACCCGTGAAGGAATTCTGGGCAATGAGTATAATAAATGGTCAGAAAAAGTAACCCCTGAACACAACGTAACCATTCCTTTTACGCGAAATGTGGCCGGCCCAATGGATTACACGCCCGGTGGATTTCTGAATGCTGCCAAAGGAAAATTCCGAACGGGTTCTCCTACCATGGTGATGGGAACGCGCTGTCATGAACTGGCCAAGTTCGTCGTGTATTACAGTCCCATCACTACCGTGTGCGATGCACCTGAAAATTACAGGAATCAACCCGGCGTTGATTTTCTGAAAGAAGTGCCGACCACCTGGAACGATACAAAGGTACTGGGAGGGTACCCGGGTGAATATATTCTTGTTGCCCGGCGTTCCGGAACCCGTTGGTTTGTTGCTGGGATGACGAACAGTTGTGCAAGGGAAATTTCTTTCAAGACAGGATTTCTGCCTGCGGGCGGAAAATATAAATTGATCCTGTACCAGGATGCCCCGGATGCAGACAAGGAAGCCACCCATTTGCAGAAGATAGAAAAAGATTTGGATTCATCCACCCTTGTCAATGTAAAACTGGCGCCGGGAGGTGGATTTGTCGGGATCATCTCTGAATAAAACTGGCGTTCAAATTCATAATAAACCGATCATGCTAGAGGATTTGAAACATAAGGTGTGGGAAGGTAACCTGGCACTGGTCAGGCATAACCTGGTAATCTTCACCTGGGGTAATCTCAGCGCCTTTGACCGTGAAACGAACATGATTGTGATCAAACCCAGTGGTGTGGAATATTCCGGCATGACACCCTCCGATATGGTGGTGGTCGATCCTGAGGGAAAGGTGGTGGAAGGCAAATGGAAGCCATCCAGCGATACCCCCACGCATCTATATCTATACAAGGCTTTTCCTTCTATTCAAAGCATTGTTCATACCCACTCCACTTGGGCTACGATCTGGGCACAGGCCGGACTAGGCATTCCTGCCCTGGGAACAACCCATGCCGATTACTTTTATGGAATCATTCCCTGCACCAGGGCGCTGAAAATCGAAGAAATTCAGGGTGAATACGAGAAGGAAACGGGAAAGGTCATTGAAGAAACCTATGAAAAGATCGATCCTTTAACCATACCCTCCGTACTTGTTCATTCGCATGGCCCGTTCAGCTGGGGAACTTCTACGGATATGGCCGTTCACAATGCCGTTGTGCTCGAAGAAGTGGCAAAAATGGCTTACCATTCCCTCGCTTTAACGAAACTGAAATCAATCGACCAGGCCCTTCTCGACAAGCACTTCCTCCGGAAACATGGACCTGGAGCATACTATGGCCAGAAAAAGGAATAGTCCGGCTACGAGCAAATTTGACTAACATTTAATATTAATATATCCAACGAATGTCATCAAAGTATACGATAGGTATTGATTATGGTACAGATTCAGTCCGTGCAGTGATTATCGATACGGCAAACGGCAGGGAACTGGCATCCTCGGTTTTTGAATATCCCCGGTGGAAACAAGGTAAATATTGTGATCCGGCCCGTAACCGCTTCAGGCAACACCCACTCGATTATCTCGAAGGACTGGAAGTTACGGTAAAAGATGCTCTGTTCCATGCACCCTCAGGAACCGCTGCGCAGGTAGTTGCCATTTCGGTGGATACTACAGGATCGACGCCTGTGGCTGTGAACAGGGAGGGTGTTCCGCTTGCCATGACGGATGAATTCAGGGAGAATCCCAATGCCATGTTTATTCTCTGGAAGGACCATACAGCTATACAGGAAGCGGCAGAGATCAATAAGCTGGCCAGAAGCTGGAAAGGGGAAGATTATACAAAATTTGAAGGCGGCGTGTATTCCTCCGAGTGGTTCTGGGCGAAACTCCTGCACGTGCTCAGGGAGGATAATACCATGCGCGATGCGGCTTTTTCATGGGTTGAACATTGCGACTGGATCCCGGCAGTGCTAACCGGAAATACCCATCCCTTGTCGCTCAAACGCAGCCGCTGCGCGGCCGGACATAAAGCCATGTGGCATCCCGACTGGCACGGATTGCCCTCGGAAGATTTTCTCGTTACCCTCGATCCTCTTCTCAAAGGACTAAGGGAAAGACTGTATCATGATACCTATACCAGCGATGTGAGAGCGGGCACCTTGAGCAGGGAATGGGCCGACAAGCTTGGACTTCCCCTTCATGTAGCTGTGGGCGTGGGAGCCTTCGATGCCCATCTGGGTGCAGTGGGCGGGGAAATCAAGCCCTATTACCTCAGTAAGGTAATGGGCACTTCTACCTGCGATATGCTGGTAGCCCCTAAGGATGCAGTGGGAGATCATCTCGTAAAAGGCATCTGCGGGCAGGTCGATGGTTCCATAACCCCTGGTCTCGTCGGACTGGAAGCCGGGCAATCGGCTTTCGGGGATGTGTATGCCTGGTTCAGGGATGTTTTGCTATGGCCTGTGGAGAATATCCTGGGAAAAAGCAGCCTGATCGATGAAGCAACCAGGAACAAACTGGTGAGGGAATTGGCTGACAGCCTCATTCCTGTGCTCAGTGAAGCAGCGGAGAAGGTACCTGTGGGCGAATCAGGTGTGCTGGCCCTTGACTGGCTCAACGGCCGCCGTACACCCGATGCCAACCAGGAACTGAAAGGTGCGATTGCAGGACTTACACTCGGATCCGATGCTCCGAAGATATTCAGAGCACTCGTGGAAGCTACAGCCTTTGGAACAAAAATGATTGTCGACCGGTTCATCGCCGAAGGCGTGAGGATTGACGGAATCATTGCGCTTGGCGGGGTCGCTAAAAAATCTCCGTTCGTGATGCAGGTAGTTTCCGACGTGCTGAACATGCCCATACAGGTAGCGCGCTCGGAACAAGCATGTGCTCTTGGTTCTGCCATGGCAGCGGCCGTGGTTGGCGGAGTATACAAAACCTTTGGGGATGCCCAGGAGAAAATGGGCAACGGATTCGAAAAGGAGTACCTGCCAAATCCCGAAAATGCCCAGAAATACAAGAACCTGTATAACCGCTATAAACAATTCGGAACTCTTGTCGAAAATTCCGGACTGAATTAATCTGCCGATACTCCCGGTAATGCTGATATCCGGAGAAAGACTTTCATTTTCAATTGTATTATTGCTTTTTATTCAAAATTTATACCTCATTGCATCAAAAAGCATTGATGTTTGTTATCATTGTATCCATTAATACATAACATCCATGAAGCTTGTCTTTCTCGATACAAATACACTCGGACACGCCGATCTGTCCGTTTTTAAAGCTTTCGGTGAATTTACAACCTGGGAAACCACTGCACCTGAACAGAAAATCGAACGGATAAGGGGGCATGAGGTGGTCATCGTGAATAAATCAATGATCGACCGGGAAGTGATTGACGCTTGTCCCGAAATGAAACTGGTGTGTGTGGCGGCAACC
>JAKAMP010000309.1 GCA_021812865.1 Bacteroidota bacterium
ATGAAGCAGCATTACTACGCTCCCGGTGGCCTTCACCTTCACGAATTCGATGAGAATATCGGTTTCCTTTGCAAAAAAGGCAATGGTACTTTCGGGGAATATTTGGAATTTATCCTGTCCCGTACCCTTGGCATATAGCTGGTTTCCATCACGGGTAATGGTGACCGAAAACCTTGAATTTACCGGATATACTCCGGTATATTGATCAAGAGTGGCTGCCGGCAGATCAATGACTTTTCTTTCCGGAAGAGGAAGGTTTGTCTTTTCCCAGATGATGGGACTGCTACGGTCGTTGGAGACCAGCGAAACGATCCTGCCGGCGCTGTCGCGCCTGAATTCAAGCTGGGTAAATCCACCCTTCATATAGAATTTATCCTTCGCATAGGGAATGAACTGCAGCCGGTCACTCCCGCTGATCATGACATAAAGCGTAGTGTCGGCAACCGTTACGTAGCGCAGTCCGTTGTATTCCGACCGGTACACGCCGGCATATTCATTCAGTGAATCGTGCGGCACGTGCAGGTTTTTGTATTCATAAGGTTTGCCTATGGCCAGGGCTGCCAGGACCGCTGCCACCTGCGTGGGACGGCTTGCCGTGGAATTGGTCAGCACCGCCACAAAGGCATCTTCCCGGGGAAGATAAATGGTGCTGCTGAGAAATCCGTTGATGCCGCCCGCATGCTCGATGGTACGACTTCCCTGGATATTGCCCAGGAACCAGCCGTATCCATACCCCGTCTTCATGCCATTTTTCAGCATATAAGGGGTGAACGCCTTTGCCAGCATCTCTTTTGAAAGCACTTTGCCCTCCATCACCGCCTTGTACCAGGCATACAAATCATCCACATTTGACATCAGGGCGCCTGCAGCGTAGGGTTGCGTCATGCTGAGGTAATCTGCATTCTGCCAAACCGTATCTGCCTTCTGGTAACCTTCCACACGGCCCGGAACAACGGAACGGGTATCGTCAAACACCGTGTGCCTCAGTCCTAAGGGTTTGATGATGCTGTCTTCCACAAACTGCGTATAACTCAACCCGCTGACCTTTTCAATGATATACCCGAGAATGACATATCCCGAGTTGCTGTAGCGGAACTGCTCACCGGGCGCAAAATCCATGGGCTCGTTCCTGAACCAGTCAATGAGCTTTTCGGGGGTGAGATCCCGGCGCTGGAAGCCTGCATCCCATTCCGGAAGGTCAGTGTAATTGCGAATACCCGAAGTGTGCGTAAGCAGGTTCTCGATGGTAATGGTATACCCATGTACCGGGTAACCAGGCAGGTACCGGGTAATATTATCCTTAAGCAACAATTTGCCTTCTTCTGCCAGCTTCATGATGGCACAGGCCGTGAACTGCTTGGTAATGGAACCGATGCGGAAAACATATTCCGGTCTCATGGGCACTTTCAGCTCCATATTAGCCATCCCGAAGGCTTTCCGGTAGATCAACCTGCCTTTCCAGGCAACTAGTACAGTTGCACCGGGCTGACTATCGGGGAAAGCTTGTGATAAAAGCGTGTCGAACTGCTGCTGAAGGGTGGGCGGCGCCTGGTGGTGACAGGCAGAAAGAACGAGAAAAAAGGGAAGAAACAAGAAGATGATTTTTTTCATTGCAATTGATATGTTATCCTGTCATAAATATAAAGAATCGTGTTCAATTAATGGTTGGACTTTTGCAGGCAAGGCCTAACTTTACCGGCAATAAAATCCAGCGCCATGAGATCAAAACCGGCCATTCAACCCTTGTTCGTACTTTTTGCAATGATCATGATGAGTTGCCCTGTCCTGGGCCAGAAAGTTTTCTGGAAAGAAGATTTCTCCTCAGGGCACCTGCCAAACGGATGGAAGAACGTGGATGTGAACAACCGGGGCTGCGAATGGATCGTGACCGACCAGCCCTACCCCGGATCGTACCTGTACCAGCAACAGGCCCCGCCCATCGCCTCATCGAGTAGGGGCTTTCACCTGCAATACCAGGCCGGTTGGATCACCGACGAGGATGCTCCCCGCTGGATCAAAAAGGGCTGGTATCCCGATGCCTGGATACAAACCCCCGCGATCGACTGCTCCGGGCATAAGGCCGTGGCGCTGCAGTTCGAACATACCTTCCGCTGGCAAAGCGACCATGCGACGGAAGGTTATGGATTATTTGCCGGGGTAAGCGCCGACAGTATCCACTGGAAGGAATACGACCTGCTGCATGATGCCCCGCCTGCTTCCGATATGTTTATCCCCCGCAAAGAAGTGATCAACATCAGCGATGTAGCCGCAAACCAGCCAAAGGTATTCATCCGGTTCTACTGGAAAGGCATGCTGGCCTGGTACTGGATGATCGACGACATTACCCTTTCAGAACCCCCTGCCACCGATATGGCCATCACCGCGCTCACCTCGCATACCGAGTCGGGCAACGACTTTTCCCTGCTCAAACCCTTTGTGCTGAAACTGAAAAATACCGGGTACCTGCCGGTGCAGAAGGACTTCAGGGTAAGCATGAGCATTGATGGCGAGCAACCCGTATACCAGATCGTCAGGGCTTCCAAAACACCTGTGCTTCCTTTCACTGAAACAGAAGTGAGCTTCCCTGCCATTGATCTTTCCCAAAGGCCATCGCATACCCTTCGGTTCAGAACCTACCTGCCCGGCGATGAGAATGCCTCCAACGACAGCCTGGTCATGAAGATCATTCCCGGGCAGACCGAATTAGGTAACCTTACCTCCTTTGGCAGAACGGGCAATACGTTCAGCATTGAAGCCGGTTTCTCGAAGATCAGGCTGATCTTCTACAGCAATGATATCTTCCGCATATGGGTGGCTCCGGACGGGGAATTCACCAATCCTGCCGGAAACGACATCGTGGTGGATTACAGCGAACATCATCCCCGGGTGAGCCAGTCTGATGCAGGAAGTTATTACAGGCTGTCCACCCCAACCTGCGTACTGCGCGTGTACAAGCATCCCCTCAGGTTTGCCCTGTACGATTCAACCAATACCCGTGCGGTGTTTGAAGAATTGAAACCCCTTACACTGGGCGCCAGGAGTGTGCAGTACCTGAAACGCAAACCCGGTGAATACTTTTACGGATGCGGTATGCAGAACGGCTACTTCTCGCACCGCGGTCATACCATACTCATTGAAAAGGGAAATGGCTGGGACGATGGAGGCAGGCCCAATCCTGCTCCGTTCTACATGAGCACCTCAGGCTACGGAGTGTTCCGCAATACCTGGGATGCCGGGGCATACAGTTTCATGGATACCGTGCAGCTGAGCCACAACGAAAACCGGTTCGACGGATGGTATTTCTATGGCCCTTCCCTGAAAAAGATTCTCGACGGGTACACCTGCATCACCGGCAGGCCCTTCCTCCCTCCCCGCTGGGCCATGAGCCTGGGCGATGCCAACTGCTACAACCGCGGAAAGAAAGTCGGGAAGAATACCTCTGGCTATGCGGGCGTTACCCCGGATGTGATTCCCCTGGTAGCCGACCAGTACGTGAAATACGATATGCCCCGTGGCTGGATCCTGCCCAACGATGGCTACGGTTGCGGCTATACCCAGCTCGACTCGGTGATCAAAGAACTGCACAAGCGCGGGTTTTATACGGGACTGTGGACCGAAAGCGGAGTGGAAAAGATCGCCCGCGAGGTGGGCGTGTATGGTTCGCGCCTCTGCAAGCTCGATGTGGCATGGGTGGGCGCGGGTTACAAGTTTGCGCTCGACGCCTGCAAGGCTGCCTATGAAGGAATAGAGAACAACTCGGATGCCCGCGGCTTTGTATGGTCGGTAATGGGATGGGCCGGCACACAGCGCTACTCCGTAATGTGGACAGGCGACCAGAAAGGCAACTGGGAATACATCCGCTTTCATATCCCCACCGTGATCGGTTCCGGGCTCTCGGCACAAAACTTTGCCACCGGCGATGTGGACGGCATCTTTGGAGGAAGCGATACAACCTATGTACGCGACCTGCAATGGAAATGCTTCCTGCCCGCCTTCATGAGCATGAGCGGCTGGGCGAAAAAGGACAGGCAGCCTTATGTGTACGGGGAACCATACACCAGCATCAACCGTAAATACCTGCAACTGAAGCAGCGGCTTACGCCATACATGTACACCCTCTGTCATGAGGCCAATGCAACCGGGGTGCCGGCCACTAGGGCGATGATCCTGGAGTTCCCAACCGACAGCGCGGGACTGGGCACACAAACCCGGTACCAGTTCATGAACGGACCCTGGCTGCTGGTAGCCCCCGTATACTTGGATGAGGAAAAGCGCGACAGCATCTATTTCCCTGAAGGCAGGTGGACCGACTACTGGAGCGGGGAGATTATTG
>JAKAMP010000310.1 GCA_021812865.1 Bacteroidota bacterium
AATGTATGACGTGCATAACGAACGCTTTCCACTGATTGTCTGATCTTTTCATTTAAATCTAATTCTCTGAAGACCGGGTGATCCAGGCTATGTCCGCCAATGGTAAACCCCTTAGCAACAAGATATTTCAGCTCATCTTTGGTAAGGTAAGGTCTCTGGCTCCCGAGATAATGCGAAAAATCCATGCCAGCGATTGCGGCCAGGGCATCGAGGTGATACCTGTCATTGTAATTGATGCTTTGCAGGGTATCGTGCAGCGAATGCATGAAAATATTTTTCTTCCTGCAATACGCAACCAGTTCATTTTTGAGGGAAGAAGAAAATCCTTTCTCAAGGTTCACAAGTACCTGTGCCTTGAAGCGGTAGAAAAGATCCTGATTGCCGACAAATGAAGGGTTCACAAATATAGTTGCGGGTATGCCCTTTTGCAGCAGTACCGGGGCGATGGTTTCAGCAACTTCACGCAAGCCGTCATCAAGGGTAAGATGAAAAGAGGGTTTGCTAAAACCGCCATTTTGTATGCCACTGATCAGTTCATCCAGTGTGAGTGGCTGCCAATGCCTGAGCAGGCTATCCATTTCCCTGCCGAACTCTGTTCGGCTCCTCAGAAAGTAGAGGCCTTTGAGATGAAGCGGTGGCTGGTCGCTCACGGCATGGTAAACCGGTACGATCAATCGCAGGGGAGGAATACCGGTCAATCCACGCAGTCCGGTGATTTCCCGGAATGGAGAAAGCAATGGAAAGAGCATGTTTTTCATCCTTTTACCCATAATGCATAGCTTTAGCGCTTTAGCCATCGTAACAAAGCCGGCAACCGGTTAATATGCAGGTGCGGATAAGGGTGTTCACTGGCTCCAAAACCTGCAAAGAAGCGGGCCAACGAAAGGAGAACAGATCCTTCAAAATCCAGCATCAAAGGTTCGCCGGCATGATTCCTAATGAAATGATCCACAACGGCAAACATGGCCCGGTCGGCTTTTCCGGAAGACGAAGAAGCCGAAAGAAGGTAAGTCCACCTGTTTTTAAAACGAATGAAAAGGGCGCCAGCCATTAGTTTCCCTTCACTATCTCTCACTCCCACGAGCTCAGATTCGCCTTTTTCTCTTAAATGATCCCAGATATTCAGAAGAACTGAGCGATACTTGGGGTTTAGCCTGGTAATAGCATTGCCCCATTTCAGGTCGATCAGTTCCTCCATATCCTGTATCTGGCTGGCCAGCACGCCATTTGCTTCAGCCTTTGCCAGGTTCCTGCGGGTATTGGTGGCATATCCTTTCCGGATATCCAGATATGGTTTGTCAAGGAAGAGCAGATAATTCGGTTTGGGATGAAAAACAGACTGGTCCAGTCCGGGTATCTTCATATTACCCTCGTTAAATGGCATATCCACTAGTCGGACATTTTCCGGGACGGCAGCAAGGAACGCATTCATGAGGTTAATGTTGACAGGGTTGCGCGCACTGAGTCCCAGTTGCTGACAGTACGGGGGTCTCCTGAGGTAGCGGATTCCCCACTTGAGGCTAACCGGAAGAGGCATCACTGCAGCATAATCATCTTCCACGAGAGCCTCCCAGCCGGGGCTTACCAGATCGAGGTACCAGGAGCAAGAATAGATAAGCCCGTCAGGAGAATCCTGTATACATTCATCCCAGCGGGAACGGTTTATTTCAATATGGTGCAGATAGTGTATCAAATGACAATAATCAAAGTACAAAAACCAATCTCCAATCCCTAATCACTCATCACTCATCACCGGCATAATAGCGAACCAGTTGCCAGTATAGTTCAAACCAGTCTTTTGTTTTCCATGGCATGGCTGGCTGGTTGTGCCATATGCTCACAAACCGGCCGTTTACCTGTTTGACCCTGTCGATCAATGTTATGCACCGGACAAGCGCGTCTTTAGCGGAAAGATTCATATATTTACTGAGTGTGACATCCATTATCCCAAAAGGTACAATGGTTAGGTTCTCTATCCGGTTTTTTTCAAGGTTGAACCAGGGAAAAGGAACGCACAGACCCGCCCTGAACCCGGGCTGATCAGGGAAGCCCATGCTGTAGTCCTCGGTGAACCCATATTTAATCAATGTTTCATAGGTATAAGGAAACCTCAGCCTGAGAAAATGCTGCCTGCTTTTATGAATGGGTTTGCCAGTGATGTTCTCCAGTTGATTCTTTTCCTGCAGAACGGCTTTTTCATCGAGATGGGAGGCGTAGGAAGGATGCAGTCCAACCTCATTTCCAGCGGCCAATCCCGCGATAAGCTTTCTGAATGCCTTGTTCCGGGGGTCGATATTCTTATCGTACTTTCCATGTTTTCCAACCTCCACAAACCAGGTGGCATTCAGTTTGTGCTCGCGATGCAGGGCAAGAAGCACCTCGAACTGATCATACGGATCGTGCTGTTTCCCGCGCAGGACCTTCCATCGCTCAGTCAATTCTTTTGCCCTGCCTCCTGCGAGTGACCTGGCAAATCCACCGGATGAACGCAACAAACTGCGATGCAGGTATGCCCAGGCAATATCCACATCAATGGTAGGCTGGAATGAAAAAGCATGAGGACGCACTTCATATTGAGGATAAAACTGACGGATGGCGGCAGCCAGGGAATTGGCCCACAGGTGTACCACCGGCTCACCAAGAAAACCATTCCTGGATGCAAGGCTTTGATCTGCAGTGAACCGGTCATGGCGATCGGGCGCAAAAGGAAGATATTCCTCATACCGGGAAGCCATCCAGAATGCTGCCGCAAAGGGATCGAAAGGCAGATAAGATGGAGCATGCCTGGAAAACAGTACAGGTATGCCTTTCCAGTGATTGACCTCTGGTGTAAACTCACGGATATTCTCTTCAAACAATAGAGTATGTGGGATCACCTGCAATGAACCCTCCACCTCTTCATGGGAATAATTGATCCTGATGCCCTGCACAGAAGCAAACTCATTGCGTCCTGAAACAAAGACAGGTTCATGCCCCAGTAAGGTGCCGAGCACCAGCCGGCAGGCATATTCCAGGCGGGAGGTCCAAACAGGACTGTAAACAGCGATCTGCATTGGCGCGGAGATGGTTTGATGAGCTGAATTTACAAAAAGACGCGGACATTATCTATATTTTTGCGTATAGCGGAAAAATGAACCAAGCGGGAATACTTCAGTAGCTGAATTTTACTATGGTAATGCCAGTGCCGCCCCGGTCGGGGTCGTCGTCGGTGCATGACTTTACCAGGTCTACCGACCGGAGATAATCACGAATGAGCTGGCGGAGAATG
Organism: Bacteroidota bacterium; assembly: GCA_021812865.1. Classification (GTDB taxonomy): domain Bacteria; phylum Bacteroidota; class Bacteroidia; order Bacteroidales; family JAAYUG01; genus JAKAMP01. The sequence goes on from JAKAMP010000310.1 coordinate 3,269, forward strand.
CCATTACCCTTGCCATGTAGAATTCGCACCTCGGGAACGCTCAGCATCATGGCATCGTCAATAAAGCGAGCCACTTCTTCGAGGGCTTCATCGGCCCTTTTGCCGCGGAGGTCGATCTCTGTCCTGAATTTCATCTTTTTCTCAAGCGAGTATCCTGCCACCGTGCCGGAATGCGACTTCTGCTGTTTTTTAAATTCCCCTTCGGATATCTTCTCCAATTGCTTTTCCTGCACCGTTGTGATCATATGCCCGAACGCCACCAGCAGGCTCTTGTCGTTTACCTCCATCACCTCGCCCGTGATATCCTGGTTTACCAGCCGTACCTTGTCGCCTGCCTTTATGGCCATTTCTTCTGCCAAGAGGGCTGACGCTTTTTTCTTCTCTGGTTTTTCACCTGATGCAGAAAGAAGTTTTCTTCCCTTCTGAATCTTATGTTGGAGGGTCTGTTCTTCTAACTGACTTCCCTCAGTGGAATGCAGTTCCTCCCTGAATTGCCCCACCTGTTTGCGGGCTTCCTTTGACTTTTCTTTGTCGGCCTGGGTCTCACGAATCTCCCGTATAGTGTTCTCGATGAGCCTGTTTGCTTGTGACAGGATCTGCTCTGCTTCAGCTTTCGCCTGCCTGATGATCTCTTTCTTCTGATTTTTCAGTTTTTCCAGCTCTTCTTCCAGCTCATCGGCCGTTTCCCCAGCACGTTTACCTGCCACCCTTATGGATTCACGCTTTCTTTCCCAGTAGTACTTGTCGCGGGATATATCTTTCAGGTATTTGTCCCATTTCACCTGGCCCTCGCCTATCTTTTCCCTGGCCTGTTCCAGGATATCATCGGGAAGACCTATGCGGTGAGAGATTTCAAAGGCAAATGAACTGCCCGGCTTCCCCATTTCAAGTTTAAACAAGGGCTCCATCCTGCCGGTATCGAAAAGCATGGCGCCATTGATTAGTCCATCGGTGTGGGTAGCCAACTGTTTGAGGTTTGTATAGTGGGTAGTCACTACTCCATAGCAACCGCTCCTGTTCAGCCGGTCGAGGATGGCTTCAGCAATGGCGCCGCCCA
>JAKAMP010000311.1 GCA_021812865.1 Bacteroidota bacterium
CCGGGGGACAGCGCCCGGAAGCATGACGGTGCCTGAAGGACCGGTAATTCAGCAGAGCAATGGAACCAAAGCGCCTGTGCGAACATACCAGGACCTGCTCAGGAATGAAAATGATGCCAGGCAGTTTGAATACTATGCCACTTCGGAGCTGGCCACGGTTTACCTTGACGGGCGGGTAAAAAGCCTTGGGAAGAAAGGCATATTCCTGAATTTTTCGGTTTCTCCCGGTGGACATTATATTCTTACCGAGACCCTTCACAGGCCCTTTTCGCTCATCGTTACCTATGACCGGTTTCCAGTGACTGTTGAAATACTTGACGATACGGGCAAAACGGTCAGAGCGATCGCCGATATTCCTGCATCGGAAGATATTCCCAAGGGATTCAGCTCGGTGCGGAAAGGGCCGCGGGAGTTCCAGTGGAGGTCCGACACGGATGCCTCCCTGTATTGGGTGGAGGCACAGGATGAGGGCGATGCAGAAAAGGAAGCGGCGGAGCGTGACCGCTTGTTTCACCTGGATGCTCCCTTCACCATTGACGCATTGGCCGGCATTCACCTGGAAACGCGTTTTGATGGAGTGCAATGGTTAAACGGTTCGCTGGCCCTGGTGAATGGGAGCTGGTGGGAAACCCGGCGCGCCATGATCCTGGCCTTCAGTCCTGATGTCCCGGTTTCAGTGCCGAGGGTGATCTTCGATTATTCATCGGAGGACGCATACAACGACCCTGGCAGCTTTGCCGAGGTCATGAACAGGCAGGGGAAAAGGATACTGCAGAGTCCCGATGAAGGGAATACCCTTTACCTCGACGGAATGGGCGCTTCACCCGAGGGGGACAGGCCGTTTCTCAGAAAATTTAGTACCGCGACAGGTACGATTACGGAATTGTGGCGTTCGGAAGCTCCATTCTTCGAATATCCCTATAAGATCACCAACATGGAAAACCTGATGGTGATCACCACCCGCGAGTCGAACGAGCTTCCTCCCAATTTTTATATCAGGAATCTGATTACTGGCGAACTGGACATGCTTACCCACTTTTCCCATCCCTATCCCCAGCTCGCGCACATCAGCAAGCAGGTGTTGAAATATGAGCGGAACGATGGTATTCAACTTACGGCCAATCTTTACCTGCCATATAGCGATCCGGAAAAGAACCGGGAGCTGCCGGTGCTGGTGTGGGCTTATCCCCAGGAATTCAAGAGCGCCAGTGCGGCCGGACAGGTGAAGGATTCGCCGTACCGGTTTATGCGGATAGGTTGGAGCTCTCCGCTTTTCTGGCTTACACGTGGATTTGCTGTTCTCGATGATCCCAGTCTGCCTATTGTGGGGGAAGGCAAAGTGGAACCCAACGACACTTATATTGAACAGCTTGTGGCGGGGGCAAAAGCAGCGATTGATACCTTAATAAGCATGGGTGTGGCCGATGTAAAGCGCATAGCCGTGGGCGGGCATTCGTACGGGGCATTCATGACCGCGAACCTGCTTGCCCATTCTGATCTTTTTACAGCTGGCATAGCGCGTAGCGGGGCATACAACCGCACCCTCACCCCCTTTGGTTTTCAGAGCGAGGAGCGTACCCTTTGGGAAGCGCCTGAAGTATACATGAAAATGTCGCCTTTTATTTACGCCGATAAGATCCATACGCCCATTTTATTGATCCACGGAGAGGCCGATAACAATTCGGGAACTTTTCCCTTGCAGAGTGAACGGTTCTACGCCGCACTTAAAGGTCACGGCGCCACCGCCAGGCTTGTGATTTTACCCTATGAGAGTCACAGTTACCGGGCCAGGGAATCGGTACTGCACATGCTTTGGGAAATGGATGAGTGGCTTAAAAAATACCTGGGAGAAGATTAAAAATCAAAGTGAATAAGGCCCAAATCAAAAAATCTAGTAAAATACAATGGAATTCAAAATTTCAGGAAAATCGAAAAGCAAAAAATAAAACCAGCATTCATCATGAACAGGTATCATCGAATCAGGAAGGTTTTTACAGTCCTATTGATCACCTTCATTTTTTCCGTGTTGTTCAACTTCCCTTCAGGAGCGCAGCAAACAAAGCATACTTTTGGTTTCAGGGGACAGTCCTTCCTGCTCGATGGCAAGCCTTTCCGCATCATTGCGGGAGAGATGCACCCGGCACGAATACCAAAGGAGTACTGGAGGCATCGCATACAGATGGCAAAGGCCATGGGATGCAATACCATCTCGGCCTACCTTTTCTGGAATTATTTTGAGAAAGAGCCGGGTATATTCGATTTTAAGACCGGCAACCGCGATATTGCCGAATTCATGCATATTGTGAAGGAGGAAGGCATGTGGTTGCTGCTGCGTCCGGGCCCGTATGCCTGCGCGGAATGGGATTTTGGCGGACTGCCCCCGTATCTGCTTTCGGTTCCCGACATCAAGGTCAGGTGCATGGACAGCCGATATATGGAGGCAGTGAACCGTTACATCACAGCCTTAGCGCCGATCGTGAAAAATGCCCTGTGTACACACGGGGGACCGGTAATCATGCTGCAGGTTGAAAATGAATACGGAAGTTATGGCAATGACCGTACATATATGCAAACCCTTCGCCACGTATGGCTATCCAAAGGCATAGATATACCCTTTTATACGGCCGACGGCCCAACGCCATACATGCTGGAGGCTGGAAGCCTTGACAGCTGTGCCATAGGACTTGACAGCGGAGGTTCCCCGGCCGATTTTGCCCAGGCTACGAAAAAGAATCCCCTTGTACCTTCCTTCAGCAGCGAAACCTATCCCGGTTGGCTCACCCATTGGGGAGAAAAGTGGGCCAGGGTGAAAACGAAAGACCTGATTCCGGAAATCAAATTTCTGCTCGACAGCGGCAAATCGTTCAGCCTTTATGTGGTGCATGGGGGCACGAACTTCGGTTTTACAGCAGGCGCCAATTCGGGAGGCAAGGGCTACCAGCCCGATCTGACGAGTTACGATTACGATGCTCCCATTACCGAACAGGGCCTGCCCACGGAGAAATATTAGGCTTTGCGCAACCTGATAGGCCAATATACCGGTCCTCTTCCACATGTTCCTGCTGCAATACCTGTTATTGAGATTCCTGCAATCGATATGCATGTTTTCACTTCGGTATGGGACAATCTTCCGCAACCGGTAAAAGTTGTACAACCCAAGCCCATGGAGGCATTCGCACAGTACCAGGGCTTTATGCTTTACCGTACGAACCTGGTCGGGCATAAGAGTGGGAGGCTGGGTTTCACCGATCTGCATGATTACGGGCTTGTTTACCTGGACCAAAAATTAATTGGAACAGTGGATCGCCGGCTGGGTGAGAATTCCATTATCCTTCCGGCCGATGGCGTGGCTATGCCAAGGCTGGATGTATTCGTCGAGGCCATGGGCCACATCAACTTTGCCCAGCAAATGATCGACCGCAAAGGCATCACCGACCGGGCCACGCTGAACGGGATGACCCTGATGAACTGGGAAGTGTACAATCTGCCTTTTGATGAGGATTATATTGCAAAGCTGAAAACCTCGCAACCCGATACCTCCATGCATCTTCTTTTCTTCAGGGGAAGTTTCAGCCTCAATGCCACGGGCGACACTTGGTTTGACCTGAGCGGCTACCGGAAGGGATTTGTGTTCGTTAACGGTCACAACCTGGGCCGGTACTGGAATATTGGTCCGCAGACAAGGCTATACTGCCCGGCTTCCTGGCTCAATAAAGGTAAAAATGAGATACTGGTATTTGATTTGCTACAGACTGAAGAAAAGGCGGTGGCAGGGAAGAAAGAACCGGATTCGGAATAGTTGACGACATGGGATTGGTGATGGGTTATTGGCAATTGATAGTTAATCCATTGGTTGTGTATGAATGACCCATGTTTGACAGTCGAAGAGATGACATTGTATGGGGTCTGAGGTTTTGATCGTGTCTTGACGGATAATTGATTTTTGCTTTTGGAATTTTTCATTCAATCCTGTTACCTTTGAGGTTCATTTAAGAAGAGGGAATGTCGGATATCATTAAATTATTGCCCGAATCGGTTGCCAACCAGATTGCCGCGGGAGAAGTGATTCAGCGCCCGGCTTCAGTGGTGAAGGAGCTAATGGAAAATGCCGTGGATGCCGGTGGCACTTCCATTACGGTTATTGTGAAGGAAGGCGGGAAGAATCTTGTGCAGGTGATCGATAATGGCAAGGGCATGAGTGAGACCGATGCCCGCATGGCCTTTGAACGGCATGCCACCTCGAAGATCACCACGGCGCACGACCTGTTTGCAATCCGCACGATGGGATTCAGGGGAGAAGCGCTGGCTTCAATCGACTCGGT
>JAKAMP010000001.1 GCA_021812865.1 Bacteroidota bacterium
TATCTGCTGAGGAGAAAAAGTTGAAACGAATATTCATGGTTTTGTTATCTTTATCAGCATTACGTTGTTCAATATGCATTTATTAAAAGCTATCCCGCAGGGATTTAGTTCAACAAGCGGTCATAAAACATTGAGGTTTAAGTGGTAAGGCAAGCGCATCACTCGCTGGCAAGGTTCTTATCGGTTGATAGGTTCGCAGCTCCGAATTCCCCAACGTTTCATACCGCAAAACGTTGGCGGTAATGGCACAAAGACAGCAACTTATCAACAATCAGCTCAATTGGCGACATTTTTATGTACCTTTGTCAAAAAGACTTTTAAAATGAAAACTCATCATAAAATAATAAATGGAGATAGCCGACAAATGACAGAATTGCCTGATAATTCAGTGCATTTGGCAATTACATCTCCACCCTATTGGCAACTTAAGGACTATGGTATAGAAAACCAAATTGGATTTCATGATAGTTACGAGCATTATATAAACAACCTAAATTTGGTTTGGAGAGAGTGCTATCGCGCTCTTCACAATGGCTGTAGGTTGTGTATTAACATTGGTGACCAATTTGCACGAGCTGTTTATTATGGACGATATAAAGTGATTCCAATACGAGAAGAAATTATAAAATTCTGTGAAAATGTTGGGTTTGATTATATGGGGGCAATAATTTGGCAAAAAGTCACAACATCAAATACTACAGGTGGTGGAGTTCAAATGGGCTCTTATCCTTACCCAAGAAACGGTATTTTAAAACTTGATTATGAATTTATTTTAGTTTTTAAAAAGCTGGGCGATGCTCCTAAACATACTAAGGAGCAAAAAGAACTTTCTATTATGACAGCAGAAGAATGGAATACCTTTTTTGCTGGTCATTGGAATTTTACTGGAGCAAGACAAAGTGGACATATAGCAATGTTTCCCGAAGAGTTACCAAAAAGACTGATTAAAATGTTTTCATTCGTAGGTGAAACAATTCTTGACCCTTTTGCAGGTAGCGGTACTACTTCATTGGCAGCAAGAAATCTTGACCGAAATTCAGTCGGTTTTGAAATTAATCCTGAATTTATTCCAATTATAAAGGGAAAATTAGAAGTTACCCAAAAAGATATTAAGGGTACCACATATGAATTTTTAGAACAGAAAAAACTAGAAGTTGATTTTGATAAAGAAATTCAGAAGCTTCCGTATGTTTTTAAAGACCCTCATACCCTTGATAAAAAAATTGATGTTAAAAAATTGCAATTTGGGTCTAAAATAGACAAGGATAGTTCTACAAAAAGAGAAGAACTTTATACTGTAAAAGAAATTATTAGTCCAGATAAATTAAGGTTAAGCAATGATTTAATTATAAAACTTATTGGAATCAAAGAAGACCCAATTGCTAATGGGAAAGCAACAACTTTTCTTTCAGAAAAAACTAAAGGGAAACGAGTATTTCTCAAGTATGACAATGTGAAGTATGACAATCAAAACAACTTAATGTGCTATTTATATTTAGAAAATAAAACATTTATCAATGCTCATTTAATTAAAAATGGATTGGTGCAAGTGGACAGCGATATTGATTTTAAATATAAAGACAAATTTTTAAACCTCTTGCATCAAAACAATGGCTAAAGAATGGATTTTAAACAGTGCGATGAATCGCTTCCAACTTAATTTTAAAAGAAATGTTGGACCAACATCAGAATCAATAAGAAAATGTTCACCGAAAACACTTGATGAATGGCGTGAATATTACTTCAAAAATGTAAAACCCAAAGAACATATTGTTGAATTAGGAAAGAAACTGTATGTTAAAATTACTGAAGTAATTCAATCAGAAGTTGCAGAAGTTTCTGAACAAGATTGTATTGATTACATGATACAACTTGTAATTGACCGAACTTTTGATGGTTACATGACAGAAATACTAACAATTTATGGTCAGCTACAAGAAATATTAAACATTCAAATTCAACCAGCACCTGATGAATGGGATAGATTATTCAATGTTGATTTTTTTATACAAGTAAAAGACAAATATATTGGACTTCAAATAAAGCCTGTAAATAGTGGGATACAGTTACCTGAGATATTTAAAGAATACAACATACAAGCTGAGACACATCTAAAATTTACCGAAGTCTTTGGTGGTAAAGTATTTTATCTTTTCTCAGAGAAAGTTGGAGAAAGAAAGGAGATTAAAAATAAAGAAGTTATTGACGATATTAAAAAAGAAATTGAAAGACTAAACACTTGATAAAAAGCCACATACCGTCAACATCGTGTATAAGTAATGGCGGAGTTTGTAGGGTATTCGAGCGTTCAACCTCGCATCTATTATGGTGTAACTTGATAGGATAGTAGCCCGTAATCCCCAACGATTTCATACCGCCGACCGTTAGTGGCAATTATACATAGACGCAGTAACTGGGGTGAAACCTCAGATCTAAACCGGTTCTTAGAAATGGACTCAAAAAGTTTATATGCAGCGCTGCGCCGGCATATTTCGCAGGGAAAAGTGCTGACCGCGTTGGCCGACCGGTATGCCTACGCCAGCGATGCAAGTTTCTATTTTAAAGTGCCGCTGGCCGTGGTGAGGCCTGCAAACCTCAATGAAATCAGCGTTTTGTTTGCCATTGCCTCGCAGCACCAGGTCCCCCTTGTTTTCCGGGCAGCCGGAACAAGTCTTTCCGGACAGGCAGTCACCGATGGCATCATGGTTGATCTGGGAAGAGGCTGGGGCAAAGCAGAACCTTTGGACCAGGGAGCCCTGGTTTCCTTTCAGCCCGGGATCATCGGCAGCCGTGTGAACAACTTGTTACAGCCATACAAACGGAAGATCGGGCCGGATCCCGCATCGATCAATGCCGCCATGATGGGGGGCATACTGGCCAATAATTCCAGCGGGATGTGCTGTGGGGTAAAGGACAACGCGTACCATACGCTCCGGTCCATTCACTTCATGCTACCCAACGGACATCTTTACGATACCGGCAACCCGGACGATTATGAACGTTTTTTGTCTGAAGAGCAAGCCATTTCAAATGGTATCATCCAGTTACGCAACCGGCTCAGAAAAAATGAAGCGCTGACGGGCACGATCCGGCGCAAATACCAAATCAAGAACACGGTAGGTTATAATCTGAATGCCTTTCTCGATTATGACCATCCTCTCGACATACTGGGTCACCTGCTCATCGGTTCTGAAGGAACACTCGCTTTCATTGCCGATGCAAGGCTGAAGACCATTCCCGACCATCCCTGTAAGACCACGGGCTTGCTGTACTTCAGGAATCCACAGGATGCCTGCAATTCCATTCCGGAACTGGCAGCAACAAAAGCCGAGGCGCTTGAACTGATGGACCGCAGCGCCCTGCGATCAGTTGAAAATTCAAAGGACGCACCGGAAAGTTTCAAGGCTCTACCCGAAGGCACTACGGTTATTCTTTGTGAATACCAGGAACAGACAACTGAGAAGCTGGAGACTTTATTTTCTGCGGCCCGATCCACCCTGGATAAGCTGTCCTTGTCTCTTCCCTATGCGTTCACGATGGATGCGAAGGAACAGGCCAGGCTCTGGAAGATCAGGAAGGGCCTTTATCCTTCTGTGGCTGCTGTACGAGCTAAAGGTACCACGGTTTTGCTTGAAGATGTCGTGGTACCGGTTGAACGCCTTGGAGCTGCCGTTAACGGGATTCAGCAATTGTTCAGAAAATATCATTATCCCGATGCCATTATTTTCGGGCATGCAAGGGAGGGCAATCTTCATTTTGCGCTTTCCCAGTCGTTTAATACCCAGGAAGAAGCAGGTGTGCTCGATGCGTTTACCCGTGACCTCTCGGACCTGGTAAATCAACATGCAGGATCGCTGAAGGGCGAGCATGGAACAGGCCGGCAAATAGCGCCTTTTGTAAAAGACGAATGGGGTGCGGAAGCTTATCAGATCATGGCTGACCTGAAAAAGCTAATCGATCCGTTGAACATACTCAACCCTGACGTGGTGATCAGCGCCGACCCGCAGATACATATTAAAGACCTGAAGACCATGCCACCTGTGAATGATGAGGTGGACCAGTGTGTAGAATGCGGTTATTGCGAGGACCGGTGCCCGAGCAGGGAGTATACCTTCACGCCCAGGCAGCGCATCATCGTCATGCGGGCCATCCGCAGGCTGGAACTGAAGGGAGAACCACGCACAGCCAAAAAGCTGAGAAGAGCATTCAGGTTTTCCGGGCTGGACACCTGTGCGGTGGATGGCTTGTGTTCACTGGCCTGTCCGGTTGAGATCAATACGGGCAGCATGGTCAAAACGCTGAGGAAGGAAGGTCATACCTCATTTTCGAACCGAATTGCCAATAGCATATCCAGGCATTTCAGGGGAACAGAGGCCATACTCCGCATAATGCTGGGCGCCGGCGGAGCGATGAACCGTCTTTCGGGGAAACGAGCCATGTTTTATATCACCACCGGGATCCGGAGCATATGGAAATCTTTCCCCCTGTGGAACAGCCAGCTAATAAATGCTCCTTCTATCCCTTTCCGGGAGCCTTCCCATCCTGATATCCTTTACTTTCCTTCGTGCATCACGCGCATGATGGGAAGCGATGTGGAGCATGAAGAATCCCAGATGGACATTCTGCTAAGATTATCGGAAAGGGCTGGGTTAAAGGTGAAACTGCCCGAAAGTATTAAAGGAGTGTGTTGCGGGCAGGCATTTTCTTCCAAAGGGTTAAAAACCGCTTATCGCCATACCATTGAACGATCGGTGGCTGAATTATGGGAACTTTCGGAGCACGGACGATTGCCTGTGGTAATGGATGTGACTTCATGTACCAGCACCCTCATGCATTGCAGGCCCGACCTTGGGGAAAAATTCCAGGCGCTTTTCGATACGCTTACCCTGCTTGATTCAATCGATTACATGCATGATTTCCTTCTGCCCCGGCTGACTGTCACACCGAAGAAAGGGAAAGTGGTATTGCATCCTGTGTGTACCCTGTCCAAGCACGAAGCCTGGATGACGAAACTGGTCGGGATCGGGAACACCTGTGCGGAGCGTTGCATCCTTCCGTCCGATGCAGGATGTTGCGGAATGGCAGGCGACAGGGGATTTTATTTTCCGGAGCTGATCAGGAATGCGGCAAAGCGTGAAGCTGCAGAGGTGAAAAAACATGAGGCTGAGGGGTACTATTCCACCGGGAAAACTTGCGAAATGTCCATGTCGCAGGCTGTGGGGAAAAACTATCGTTCGTTGCTTTACCTGCTTGAAGAGGTCACCCGCTAAACAGGAAATTTCCCTGATGCCCTGGCTTACTGGTAGAGGCTGGTAAGTCCTTCGGGGGTATGGGTAAGGATATTCTTTTTTTTGGGATCGATATGCAGGATAATGTCTTCCTGGAAGGGAATGTACAGGCGTTTATTGTCTTTCTCCACTTCGATGAGGGGATTGATATCATGTTCCATAACGGAAACAACGGAGCCAAGCGGACCCAGTTCATCGTCAGTTACCGAATACCCTATGAGCTTTTCAAGGGATTTTGATTTTTTTCTTGATTTTTTAACATTCCGGAGGGGGATAAAAATGTTTTTACCAGTCCATTCACGGGCATCCTCCGGGGAATTGATATCCTCAAGTTTCAGCACGGCTGAAGATGGCCCGCTGATTTCAAGGGATTCAACAAAAAACGGAACCAGTTGTCCGCCTGTTTCCAGGAAAACCAGTTCCGTTTTAATATGAAGTTCGTCGAGGTCAACGCTTGCGGAGATGATGAATTCGCCTTTCAGCGCAAGTGTTTTAACAAGGGATCCCAGGCATATTGTTTCTTCCCGGATCATCCTTTGGAGCTTTAGGCCTCGGTGTTCTCTGCAGGAGTTTCGGCAGTGGGTTCTTCGCCTTCAGGTGCAGCAACTTCAGCTTCCTGTTTGGCAGCTTCAGCATTCTTCTTTGCTATTTCCTGGGCTTTGGTCTCACGGGCCTTCGATTCGGCTTCGAAACGTTTGCGTGTTTCTTCTTCGTCACGCTGCGCAACAGAATCTTTCTTGGCCTGGAGTTTGTTTTCTTTCTCCTTCATCCAATTTTCGAAGCGGCGATCGGCTTCTTCCTGGTTGAATGCACCCTTCTTCATGCCGTTCAGAAGGTGGTTCTTGAAAAGGATACCCTCGTTCGATAAGATAGCCCTACAGGTATCGGTAGGTTGAGCGCCTTTTTGCAGCCAGTCCAATGCTTTGTCGAAATTGATCTCGATCGTAGCAGGATTGGAAAGCGGGTTATACAAACCCAGCCGTTCGATGTACTTGCCATCACGTGGCGCCCTGCTATCTGCTACCACAATGTGGTAGAAGGGTCGGGCTTTGCGACCCTGTCTTGATAGTCTGATTTTTACTGGCATACGGTTACCCGAATAATTAAGTGATTAAAAATGTGGGTGCAAAGATACATTTTTATTTTCTCCGGGAAAGGAATTGATCATTTATTTTCTTTTCCATACTGTTTCAGTTCCAGCAAGGTACCGTCGAACATGGCGTAGGTATTGCTGAAAATCCATTCGCCAAGGTTTATGAGCCGGCTGTCAGGGTTAAGCGGGTAATTCATGGGTACATGCCTGTGTCCAAAGATGAAGTAATCAAAATGTTCTTTTTTGAGCGTTTCCTTGGCAAAGACAATCTGCAATTCATTCTCTTCACCCTGGAATGCTTCGGCAATGCCTTTTGAGTAGCGGCTTTTTTTTGACCACCAATGGGCAAATCTCATGGAGAGATTGGGATGGATTTTTGAATACAGCCATTGCATGAATTTGCTGCGGAAGATTCTTCGCAGCAGCTTATACCCTGGATCGCCCGGTCCAAGCCCGTCGCCGTGGGCCAGAAACATCCTTTTACCATTCAGTTCAAGAATGTAAGGCTCGTTATGCAGAATCACGCCGATTTCGGAAGGGAGGTAATCGAATACCCATACGTCGTGGTTGCCGGTGAAAAAATGAACCGGGATACCGCTGTCGGTAATTTCGGCCAGTTTGCCCAGGGTACGGGTGAATCCACGGGGCACCACCTTGCGGTACTCGTACCAGTAGTCGAAAATATCGCCCAGCAGGTATAATTCAGCAGCATCTTTACGGATTTCTTCCAGCCACTTTACAAAAAGTTTCTCTCGTATCCGGCTGTGATCATACGGATAAAGCCCGAGGTGCACATCGGAGGCGAAATAGATCTTTTTATTTTCCGGCAGGTTTTTCAATCGTTCACTTTTTTAAGGCTGAGGCAATTTTTTTATCCAGTTCGGTATAACTGAGATCCCTGGCGATGACTGTTCCCTGCCTGTCGATCAGAAACGAGGTGGGAATTTGCCTTACGTTATAAAGATTCATATAGTAAGAACCATTGGGATTGCCCTCGGCAACACTGATCCAGGGCGACCTGGCTGCGTTTTTCAACCATTTATCCCTTGATTCCCCTATAGATACCTGGTAAATGACCAGTCCTGATTTTCCATATTTCTTATACAGTTCTATGTAATCCCGGTTAGTCATCAGACAAGGTTTGCAGTCGGTGTTCCAAAAACTAAGCAGGATCACTTTCCCGGTGCAGGAAGAAAGGTGAACCGTATCGCCTTTTTCGTTGGGGAGTGATATGTCAGGCATTCCCTGTTTGGCATTTTTCATGAGATACATGAGGCCGAGGGATTCTTTTTCGTCCATCATTCGTTTGAAATCACCTTTGAGGGCAATTACATGCCGGGAATGCGGGTAATATTTTGAAAGAGTGTCGGACACGATTTTGTAAAATTGCAAATCGCGAGGGAATTGCAGTACATAGTTTGCCGTGTCGTATTTCAGATAAAGCGCCATGATGCTGGCCATGGAACGATAGTTGTTCAGGATGAATGAAATTATCTCCTTATGGTAGCTGGTGGTCAGCTGAACATAAGCGCTGTCGAGGCTTGCCATTTCAGATTGCTTTCCGGGAATGGTTTTCAGTTTTTTATATTCATTGATCATAGAATCGATTCGCGCAAGAACCTGTGCATGTCTGAAAGACAGTTCCTGCACAAGCGCTGAACCCGGAGATCCTGCCACTGTATAGCCGGTTGAAAAACTCTGGGAGTTACTCTCGAATTGTGCTTTTTCACCCGGGGCCAGCAAGAGGGTAACGGGCCTGGCATCGGCAAGAAGAAGTGTATAAAACCTGGGTTCACTGGTTTTTAACCGGAAATGAAAAGAGCCGTTCCCTTTCACTTTTGCCGAATCGACTATCCTGGAAGTACCAACCTGTTGTTCGTAAAGATAAATAACCGATTTAGGTTCCGCTTCATTGATCTTGCCGGTCAGACTGAATTGGTTTTTTCCGGAGCATGACCATACAACCAGCAGAGGAATGAAAAGCCAAAATTTTTTCATGATGATCAATATTTAAATATGGTTTTAAGGGTTGTTTTAAGTTGTTCCAGGGTAATATCTTTATCCCTGATTTTTCCATCGCGGTCAATCAGGAAGGAGGCTGGGAGCTGGTGGACGTTGTATCTGGCTGCCACCGGGGAATTCCAAAACTGGAAGTCGCAACCGTTTTTCCACGTAAGTTTATCTTCAGCTATGGCATTGAGCCAGGCATCTTTTGATTTATCGAGAGAAACCTGAAATATTTCGAACCCATCCCAGCGGTATTTTGAATACAGGGTTTTCAGCTGGGGGTTCAGCTTTCGGGATTCGTCAGACCAGGAAGCCCAGAAGTTCAGAAGTACGTATTTGCCTTTGAGGGATGACAAGCGGATGGAGTCGCCCTTGTCTGAGGCAAGGATAATATCGGGAGCCTTACGCCCGATGGCTGTGGTAAAGCTCACCCGGTCAAATTCCTTCTTGTCGTCACGGTAGCCGATCATTTGTTTGTGGAGCAATATCACCGGTTCAGAGCTTGGATATTTGATCATCATCATAGAATCGACCAGTTCATATAAAGATATGTTTTTCAAGGGATCGATCAGCAGATCGGTCTGCATAGGATTGGATGATGGCACCTGCTGGTAAAGAGCCATGAGGGCTGCCAGTGAGGCAGAGTTGTCCTTAATGAATTGAATGGTGGTTTGCCGGTGAGCGTTCACCAGTGATTTATACGTGGAATCAAGGTTTTTCTTGATTTCCAGAATCTGCGGGCTTTGCAGAGTGTCATAATAGGTGTTGCTGAGGGCCTGCATTTTTTTCAATGTCTGGTTCAGACTGATCACCAGCACGCGAACAAGTTCGGAATCCCTCGATCCGTTCACGGTATAATTGCTACTCATGTCATTAGCCGAGGCGTTGATCTCGATCTTTTCGCCAGGCACTGCCGCCAGCGTGATGGAACGTTTATGGTCAAGGGACAATGAATAAAAACCCGCATCGGTGGCTTTCACCTCCATATTGAATTTCCCTTTTTCATCGAGTACAACCGAGTCAACGGCAACAGCTGATGTGCCGGTAAGTACTTCAATGTACAACATACCACCCTTGGCATCGGCAATCGTGCCGCTTACCACAAAATGATCCGGTTTCAGATTGCAGGCTGCCAGGCCAAGCAGCAGCAGGAAGATGACAGGAATACACTTTTTCATACTTACATAATTTTATTTCATTGACACTGACGGTACTTTCCGACATCCACGGGCTACAGTTTTCATGAGGGTATCAGCGTTCTTCTTTTTTTTCTGATACAATCGCATTCAAAATTTCCATTGCAACCTTCGGATCGGCTTTTCCTCCGGTCTTTTTCATGAGTTCGCCCATGAACAGTCCGGCAAGATTCTTCTTTCCTTTCCTGTAATCTTCTGCTTTATCGGGGAAACGCGCAAGAATTTCAAGCAGTGCGGACCTTATTTTTTCAGTGTCGCTCTCTTTGAGCCACTGGTGTTCAACAGCAATTTCATAAGGATCGTCCTTTACTCCGGAAAGAAGGATCGGAAGAATTTGTTGCTGGGCTACATTCAGGTTCACTGTTCCGTTCTGTGTCATTTCTACCAGCCTGGCAATCTGAGATGGTTTAATGCCCAGTTCGCTGAGGCTGCATTTTCTTTCGTTCAGCAAGGATCGGACAGGCCCGATCATCCAATTGGCCGCAGCTTTGATGTGGGGAGTGAGTGCAGTGATTTCGGAGAAGAATTGAGCGAGATCTTTTTCTTCTGCCAGAAGGGCGGCGTCATAGCCGCTCAATCCCATTTCTCCTGAGAATCTGTCCTGCCATTCCCAGGGAAGAACGGCCATTTGTTTTTTAATATTCTGGATATACTCTTCCCCGATCACAAACCGGGGCAGGTCGGGTTCAGGGAAATACCGGTAATCGTGGGCTTCTTCCTTTGAACGAAGCAAGTACAATTCATCGGTGGTACTGTTGTATCCCAAGGTCTGCCGCATCACTGCTGCACCGCTTTCGATCAGCTCTTCCTGTCGTTTCATTTCCTTTATAATGGCCTTCTTCACAAAGTTGATCGAGTTAAGGTTCTTTATCTCTGTTCGTGTGCCAAGCTGGACGGCATCTTTCAGGCGGATGGAAACATTAGCGTCGCAACGCAGGCTTCCTTCTTCCATATTGCCGTCGGATATCCCAAGGTGACGAACGAGGCGGCGGACTTCAGATACATAATGATATGCCTCGAGGGGAGAGCTGATCTCGGGCTCCGATACAATTTCGAGAAGCGGCACGCCAGCACGGTTCAGGTCTATTTTCGAGAATTCCGGGTCCTGGTCATGAATGCTTTTCCCGGCGTCTTCTTCCATGTGAATGCGCGTAAGCCTGATATCTTTTCTTTTTCCTTCTTCATCTACAATCCGGATGAATCCCCCGAGGCATACCGGTTCTTTGTCCTGAGAAATCTGGTATCCCTTCGGCAGATCGGTGTAGAAATAATTCTTGCGTGCAAAAGAAAAATTCCTGGCTATTCCGGATTTTGTGGCCAGTCCAAGCAGAACGGCATATTCAACCACTTTGCTGTTCAGTTTGGGAAGTGTTCCCGGGTGTCCCAGGGAGATTACATTAACACGGGTATTCGGTTCCCTTCCGAAAGCAGCGGAGTCGGCCGAAAAAGTCTTGCTCTGGGTGGACAACTGAACATGAATTTCAAGCCCTATATTGACTGCATATTTTTCAGATTGGGAGAACATTCTTTCGTTTGTATTGTTAAATCACATGCTCAATCATGCATTGCAAAAGACAATGCGAAGATAAGACAATTTTACAATTTGAAACTGGTGAATAAATTGCTGATAATCGTTGAAAGAAACTACTGTAAGGTTCATCATGTTAACTTATTTTGCACTACATTCGTTCAGATTTTAATTACGTATCAGGAACCTAATTGCAGAGACCTATGACGTATCTGAAATTCGACAAGAACAAGCTGATCAATCTGGAATACTCACTCAGCAAGGAAATCCTCAGATCAAACAGGGCGGGTTCATATGCGGCGACTACGATCATCGGTTGTAATACAAGGAAATATCATGGTTTGCTGATTTGCCCCATGGACCAGATCGATGGCGAACGTCATGTATTGCTTTCTTCTCTTGATGAAACCGTGATCCAGCATGGCAGTGAGTTCAACCTGGGCATTCACCGGTATCCGGGCGATAATTATTATCCGAAAGGGCATAAATATGTCCGGGATTTTGAAGCGGAGTATGTGGTTACAACCATTTACAGGGTAGGTGGGGTTATTCTGAAAAAAGAAAGTCTGATGGTGGAAAAGGAAGAGCAGATGCTGGTGAAATACACGCTACTCGAAGCGCATTCTCCCACCTGGATTCGTTTCCGTCCATTCCTGGCATTTCGCAACATTCATACCCTTACTAAAGCCAATATGGATGCCAACACCCGTGTTGACATGGCAAAGAATGGCATCAAGATGAGACTGTATTCAGGCTACCCTTTCCTCTTCATGCAGTTCAGCAAACCGGCCGAGTTTGTTCAGGTTCCCGATTGGTATTACAACATAGAATACGCCGAAGAACAAAAAAGAGGATATGATTTTCAGGAAGATTTGTTTGTCCCCGGATATTTTGAAGTCCCCATCAAAAAGGATGAGGAGGTTATTTTTTCTGCATCCACGCGCGAAACTTCGCCTCTGTCGTTGAAAAGGAAATGGCAAACCGATTATCCCAAAAGAATTCCGCGCAACAGTTACAAGAATTGCCTGTTGAATTCTGCGCAGCAGTTTATCGTTAAGAAAGAAAAGAAAACGGAAGTGCTTGCAGGATTTCCCTGGTTCGGTTCATGGGGCAGGGACACCTTCGTTTCGCTACCCGGCATCACCCTGGCTGCCGATGATGAAAAAACATTCCGGTCGGTCATTGAAACGCAAATATCAAAGCTGAAAGGAGGATTGTTTCCCAACATGGGAAGCGATGACGAACCCGCTTTCAACTCGGTAGATGCCCCGATGTTTTTTTTCTGGTCGTTGCAGCAATGGGCAGAAGAAAAGAACAATCATGAAGAGATTTGGGCCAGGTTCGGAAAACCCATGAAAGCCATACTTGACTCATTCAGGCAGGGCGGTTTGCCTTATAATATTCATGTGGAGGAAAACGGACTGGTCTATGCCGGTGAACCGGGTGTAGCCCTTACATGGATGGATGCAGTAGTTTTCGGGAAACCCGTCACTGCCCGTTCAGGCTATGCAGTTGAGATCAATGCACTCTGGTACAATGCCCTGATGTTCAGTATGGATCTGGCACGCAGGGCTAAAGACAACTACTTTATCAGGCAGTGGAAAAATACAGCCGAATCGCTGAAAAATGCATTTATCGAAACCTTCTGGAGCGCTGAAAAAGGTTACCTGGCCGATGTGGTCAACGGCGGGCAGAAGGATTTTGCGGTTCGTCCGAACATGGTGATTGCCGCTGCATTGAAATACACTCCCCTTAGCGATGAAATGATCCGTTCTATTTTGGATATAGCCAGAAAGGAATTGCTCACTCCTAAAGGATTGCGTACACTGTCTCCTAATGATCCAGCCTACAAGGGCATGTATGAGGGCGACCAGGTGGCGAGAGATTCAGCCTATCACATGGGAACGGTTTGGCCTTGGCTGCTGCAATACTTCTGCGAAGCCTGGCTGAAAATTTACAAGCGGTCGGGTCTGCAACTGGTGAAGGACATTTACCATGGATTTGAACCCGATATGATGGAGCATGGTATCGGAAGCATATCGGAGATTTACGATGGGGATCCTCCCCATTATCCCAAGGGGTCTATATCGCAGGCCTGGAGTGTGGGAGCGCTGCTGAGGATCAATGCCATGATTGAGAACTTTGAGAAACAGATAACGATCAACACGCAATAAATTCATCCCTAATAATGTCTATTGAATGAAGGTTCTGATGTTTGGCTGGGAATTCCCGCCACATATTTCCGGAGGATTAGGAACGGCCTGTTACGGTCTCACAAAGGGACTTTCGCATATCAGCGGCACCGATATCGTTTTCGTAGTTCCGAAATCGTTTGGAGATGAAGATCAGAATTCGGTACGACTTATCGGGGCCAGTGAGGTTGAGATCAGCGAGAAGCTAGTGAATGTGGAAGGCTTTTTCAAAAAGATCAAACTGATTGAAGTGGGTTCGAACATCGTTCCCTACACCGATCCTGAGGAGTATATGAAAATTGTTACGGCCTATGCCGGCAAGCAGGTTGAATTGATCAATACCCAGGTGAAGGGGAAACTGAAATTTACAGGTAAGTATGGTGCCGATCTTTTCCAGGAAATTGCCAATTATGCCCTGGTGGCCATCCAGATTGCCCTGGAGAATAACTTCGACGTGATCCACGCTCACGACTGGTTAACCTATCCTGCCGGTATTGCTGCACACGACATATCGGGGAAACCATTGGTCGTGCACGTACACGCTACGGATTTCGACAGAAGTGGTGGGAATGTAAATCCTTCTGTTTATCAGATCGAGAAGAACGGATTTGAGGCAGCCGACAGGATCATTGCAGTGAGTAACCTTACCCGGAATACAGTAATTGAAAAATATGGCATTGCACCAGAAAAGGTGGTTACCGTTTATAATGCAGTGGAACCCATATCCGATGAGGAAAGGCTCATTGCCAAAAGAGGCATCAACGATAAGATCGTTACCTTCCTTGGACGCATCACCTTGCAAAAAGGGCCGGAATACTTCATAGAGGCAGCGCATCGCGTGTTACAGCGCATGGACAACGTGAGGTTTGTGATGGCCGGTAGCGGCGACATGATGCGAAGGATGATCAGACGGGCTGCAAGACTGGGAATTACAGACAAGTTTCATTTCACGGGTTTTCTGCGTGGTGATGATGTTTACCAAATGTTTGCGCTCAGCGATGTGTATGTGATGCCATCCATTTCAGAACCATTTGGCATTTCTCCCCTGGAAGCCATGCAGTCGAACGTTCCCGTTATCATTTCGTACCAGTCGGGTGTTTCCGAGATTCTCAAACATGCCATCAAGGTAAATTTTTGGGATATCGATGCCATGGCGGATGCCATTTACGGGTTGCTCAATTATCCGGCTTTGTCTGAATTCATCAGGAAATACGGTAAAGAGGAAGTGGATAACCTGAAGTGGGAAAACTCGGCGATCCAGGTGAGGCAGGTATACGAATCGGTTGTTTCAAAATAATCCTGGCAAGGACAGAAAAATATAAACTCAAAAGCATTACGGCATAATGAAAACCATATGTTTTTATTTCCAAGTGCACCAGCCATTACGATTGAGAAGGTATCGTTTTTTTGATATTGGCAACGATCATTATTATTATGACGATTATACAAACGAAAGCATACTGCGAAAGATTGCCGATCGAAGTTATCTTCCCGCCAACAAAATCATGCAGGGTCTGATCAAGGAATACGGAAGCCGGTTCAAGGTAGCTTTTTCGATTTCAGGGATGGCGCTTGATCAGTTCGAGTTGTACGCACCTGAAGTGATTGAGAGTTTTCAGAAACTGGCAAAAACGGACAGTGTGGAATTCCTTGCCGAGACCTATTCCCATTCGCTCGTTTCGCTGGCTAATCCGCAGGAGTTTAAAAGCCAGGTGGATGCACATACGCAGAAGATTTATGATCTTTTCGGCCGGAAACCCTCTGTGTTCAGGAATACGGAGCTTATTTATTCAGACGAGATAGGCGCCCAGGTGGGTCAGTTGGGATTCAAGGCCATGATCACCGAAGGCGCAAAGCATGTTCTCGGGTGGAAAAGTCCGAATTACCTGTACTGCAATGCAATTAACCCCAGGCTAAAAATCCTGCTGAGGAACTTCAAACTCAGTGACGATATTGCTTTCCGTTTTTCCGACCAGGGATGGAGCGAATACCCGCTTACCACTGAAAGATATGTATCCTGGCTGAACCAGATGGATCCGAAGGAGGACAATATTAATGTTTTCATGGATTATGAAACCTTTGGGGAGCATCAGAAAGCAGAGTCGGGAATTTTTGATTTCCTGAAAGCATTGCCCAGAACCATTTTTTCGCGTTCACGTTTTCATTTTGCCACACCTTCGGAAGTAGCCGAGCGTTTTCAGCCAGTTGCCGCCATGAATGTTCCATATCCTATTTCATGGGCAGATGAAGAGCGCGACATCACTGCATGGCTGGGTAATGAATTGCAGCAGTCAACCTTCAAAAGGCTGTACAACCTGGTTGATGATGTATACCGTACCAACGACAAGGATATCCTGAGGGACTGGAAGAATTTGCAAACCGGTGATCATTTCTATTACATGTCTACCAAAATGTTTTCGGATGGGGCAGTGCATTCATACTTCAATCCCTATGATGGTCCCTATGATGCATTTATCAATTTCAACAATGTAATCAGCGATTTTGCCCTGCGTGTGGAGAAGGCAAATACTGCTTTGTATGGCGATACGGAGGTGGATAAGCTGAAAATAAACCTTGCGGAAAAAGAAGCATTGATCAAAGAATATGAATCCCTGTTAAATAAATCGAGTCTCAAACCAAAACTGAAAGTTATGGCAACAAAAAAAGCGACCACCAAGGGCACCAAAGCCCCGGCAAAAACTACTGCTAAGAAAACGACAGCCAAAAAAACTGTAAAAGCTGCTGCACCTAAGAAGACTACAGCCAAGAAAGCTGCACCCAAAGCCACTGCAGCAAAGAAAACAGCTGCCAAGAAAACCACAGCCAAAAAGGTAACGGCAAAGAAAACCACAGCCAAGAAGACCACGGCAAGGAAAACCGTTGCCAAGAAGGTTGTTAAGAAAGCTGCTCCGAAGAAGGCTGTGAAAAAAGCCGCCAAACCGGCTGCCAACGGTGCAAAATAAGTTTTCCATTTTGCCGTATTTGTTTTTAAAACCGTCTTCATTATGACCAGTAGACTACTGCATCCTGATTTTCTGTTTGAAGTGAGTTGGGAAGTATGCAACAAGGTGGGAGGGATTCATACTGTTATATCCACCAAAGCACTCACACTCATCAACCAGATGGGCAACAATTTTATGCTGATCGGGCCCGATGTATACCGGGACGACAGGGTTAATCCGGAATTCAGCGAAGATCCTGAATTGCTGAAAGACTGGAAAGCCAGTGCCCATGAGCAGGGGATCAGGATCCGCATTGGTCGATGGAATATTGCCGGCAGGCCCATAGCGATCATCGTTGATTTCAGTTCCTTTATCAATAAGAAGGATGAAATATTCACCCACTTCTGGGAACATTACAAACTTGATTCTCTTTCTGGCCAGTGGGATTACATTGAACCTGCTCTCTTTGGATATGCTGCTGGAAAGGTGATTGAAAGCTATATCAGCTACCATAATTGTTATCGGGATAAGATCATTGCCCAGTTCCACGAATGGATGACGGGCACTGGTATCCTTTATCTCAAACAGGTATTGCCCCAGGTAGGCACAGTATTCACTACCCATGCTACAGTAGTTGGAAGGTGCCTCGCCGGCAATGGACGGCCTTTGTATAACCACATCGCAAATTACCAGTCGGGCGATATTGCCCGCGAATTCAATATCGTTGCCAAACAATCGCTTGAAGAACTGAGCGCCAAACATGCTGATGCATTCACTACGGTAAGTGAGATCACTTCCAGGGAATGCCGCCATTTCCTGCACAAAGAGGTGGATATGATCACCCCCAATGGCTTTGAAGACAGCTTTGTACCGGCCGCTGATCTGTTCAACGAACGCAGGCAGCAGGCCAGGAACAAGCTGCTGCACGTGGCAAAAACTCTTTTAAAAACCGATTTTCCGGAAGATACATTCTTGGTGGCCAATAGCGGCCGGTATGAATTCCACAATAAAGGAATCGACCTTTTTATTGAAGCGCTGGGAAAACTCAACCATTCGACCGATCAGCACAAGCCTGTTATTGCATTTGTTCTTATCCCCGCCAATCATTATGGCCCAAGGAAAAATCTGCTGAGGGCTCTGGCCGGGGAAGCCGAAGACATTAACGATGGCAATTACCTTACCCACAATCTCCATGATATGGAGTATGACCCTATCCTTAGCCGGTTCAGGTCTGTGGGATTGAACAATTCCGGGATAGACAAGGTAAAGGTCATCTTTGTTCCCTCATACCTGAATGGAGACGACGGCATATTCAATGTTCCCTATTATGACCTTCTTATCGGTCTCGATCTTACCGTCTTTCCTTCGTATTACGAGCCCTGGGGATATACACCGCTGGAAAGTGTGGCTTTTTCAGTGCCTACAGTTACCACTTCGGTTGCTGGTTTTGGCTTATGGGCTGAGAAGGAGGTCGGTGAACATGGCCACGGACTGTATGTGATCGACAGAAACGATACCAACGAACAGGAGGTAATCAGCGCCATCGCTGCCGCCATCACAACCAACTGCAACCTGAATGAACAGGAATCGGCCGAAGCAAGGGCAAAAGCAAGAGAAATTTCATTGCTCGCCCTGTGGGATAATTTCATCCAGCATTACCAAGATGCTTACAAGGGTGCATTCGACAAGGTAGAAGAGCGGTCTGAACTCATTGCCCAGCAGAGTCCGATGCAGATGAGCACCCCGCATGTGGAAATGAGGCCAGCCATCAGCGAGCCTACCTGGAATGCGTTAACTGTTCAATCGAAGCTTCCCGATAAACTCCTGCCTTTGAATGAGCTGGCCGGCAATTTATGGTGGTCGTGGAATTTTGATGCTGCCGAGTTATTTGAATTTATCGACCCCGCTCTTTGGAAGGAATGCGATCATAACCCTCTGATCATATTAGAACAGACCGATTATAAAAGATTCCGTGAGCTTGAAAAAAACAAGGGTTTCATGGAAAAGATGAACCGTGTGGTTCAGAAATTTTATGACTACCTCGCAGTTAAGCCCAAGGAAGGTTCACCCAAAATTGCCTATTTCAGCATGGAATTCGGGCTGCACCATTCCCTGAAAACCTATTCGGGTGGCTTAGGTATACTAGCCGGAGATTACCTGAAAGAAGCCAGCGACTGTGCCGTGAATATGGTTGGCGTTGGTTTGCTTTACCGTTTTGGGTATTTCGACCAGGTTCTCTCAGTGAATGGTGAACAGCAGGCAATTTACCAGCGACAGGTATTTTCACAGCTTCCCATTGAGAAAGTTGTCAACGAGGCGGGAGACTGGATACAGATCAATGTAGTATTCCCGGGGCGCAGTATTTCAGCAAGGGTATGGAAGGTCAATGTTGGCCGGGTACCACTGTATTTGCTCGACTCCGACTTTGATGCCAACAACGAGCAGGATAAATCCATTACCCATGTATTGTACGGTGGCGATCTCGAAAACAGACTGAAACAGGAACTCATCCTGGGAATAGGCGGCATCAGAGTATTACACGCTCTGAACCTGAATCCCGATGTTTTTCACAGCAATGAAGGCCATTCAGCGTTCATAGGCTTAGAAAGGCTCAGGCATTATATTGTAGATAACAAACTTTCGTTTGAAGTGGCCAAGGAACTTGTCCGGGCGTCAACCATCTTCACCACCCACACGCCGGTACCTGCAGGCCACGATGCTTTCCCCGAGGATCTTCTGCGTATATATATTCCTCATTATCCCGAACGTTTTAAAATTTCGTGGGATGACCTGATGGCGCTGGGAAGGTTCAACCGTAGCGACCGCAATGAAAAATTCTCCATGAGCGTGTTGGCTGCTAACCTTTCTTCGGAAATGAATGGGGTAAGCAGGCTGCATGGAACCGTAAGCCAGAAAATGTTTGCGAGCCTGTACAAAGGCTATCTTCCGGAGGAAAATCATATTGATTATGTAACCAACGGGGTGCATTATTATACATGGACAGCCCGTGAATGGCGTCAGTTATATGAAGCAACATTTGGAGAGGATTTTCTCCATGACCAGTCGAATGAAGCACACTGGCAGAAGATATATTCTGTGCCCGATAAAAAAATATGGGATACCAAGCAGGCCCTGAGAACCTCGTTGGTGGAATATCTGAAGGCACGTTTCCAGGAAAGCTGGAGAAGCCGGCATGAACATCCAAAGAATATCGTGGATATTACCGAAAACCTTCGCGACGATGTGCTCACCATTGGTTTTGCACGGCGTTTCGCAACCTATAAACGGGCATGGTTGCTTTTCACCAATCTTGACCGGCTCAATAAACTGGTGAATGATCCTGAAAGGCCCATCCAGATTTTATTTGCCGGGAAGGCTCATCCGAATGACGGGGGCGGTCAGGATCTGATTAAGCGCATCGTTCAGATTTCACGCAGGCCTGAGTTTATGGGCAAAATCATTTTCATCGAAAACTATGACATGGCCCTGGCTAAAAAACTGGTTTCAGGAGTTGATGTATGGCTGAACACACCTACCCGGCCACTGGAGGCTTCAGGAACAAGCGGGGAAAAAGCCAT
>JAKAMP010000312.1 GCA_021812865.1 Bacteroidota bacterium
AACGAGCATATACACAATAGTCCAAATGAATTATTTTCCCCTGATTACCCGGTTCAAAATAAAAAAGAACTTCTCGTGCAACTGGCAGCTGTTGAAAAGATCGAAGTGTACCGGTTAATTGAAAAGTATCTTGAGCATCCCGATCCGGAGTTAAAAGACTGGGCCAAGCTTGCCCTGCAGGAAAACAGGATGCTGCTGGAAACCCGGTTGCTGGATCAGGACCAGATTTTTATCTCCACCGGACTTGGAGGAAAGGGATCACTATTGAGGTATTTCATTGTCCTTTTATCTCGCAAAAGAACCCCCTTCAGTGAAACCCAGACAAAGGTTATCCGAGGTGAGTTTGAATACCTTTTGAAACAGAACATGTCTGAACTTGAGAATATTCATTTTTACGATAAGTTCGTAACTATGAATGTTCTCATCCCCCTTCACATCACAATTAAGGATTTATTTAAACAAGGCATTGATGAATGCAATCAATATGGCAATTTCCTGCGTACAAATTTTATGGTAACCAATGTAAAATCGCTTACTGCAGAAGAAATAAGACATTTCCTTGATAAACGGAAAAGAAACAGAAAATCAGTAAAAAAGACTTGAAGTTTTTCGTTCGGGCAGATAAAAAACGTCACCCTTTACACAGTTGTAAAAACTGGTAAAGAGAGATAAAAAAACAGAAACGATAAGGATCAGTCCTTCTTAGTCTCCAGATCGTCGAAATCAACATTGGAAAAATTGGAATGGACATTCGCTTCGGCCATTTCCTCATCTTCTCCTTCGAATACCCTTGTAGGGCCTGGGTTTGTGGTTTTGATATATTCTATCGCTTCCCTCAAACCATCGAGAAACTTATCGAAATCTTCCTTATACAGGAATACCTTGTGTTTCTCATAAAAGAACCGTCCATCCCTGTTAAACCTCTTTTTGCTCTCGGTTAATGTAAGATAGTAGTCGTTTTTCCGTGTAGCTTTTACATCAAAGAAATAAGTTCTCTTCCCTGCACGAACAGACTTTGAGAAAATCTCTTCCCGCTCAGTCTTCTCAAAGCCTTCTTGTTTTTCAAGTCCTTCTTCCATCGTTGGGTTTAGTTAGGTTTATAATTATTGGGTTAAAGCTAGCAATATTCAAAAATAGGAAAATATTTTAATTTTCAATGCAATGCAAGGTCTAAGGAATAATTTCTTTACAGGTGAAAATCAAACTTCTTAAAAAAATCATTACCTTTGCAGCCTTGAAACATTGATAAATCATTAACAGGAGGTTCTTTCACAGATGTTTAGCAGAAGACTACTCAGGATTAAAATCATGCAGGGACTTTATTCCTATTTTAAAACAGGGGATAAATCAATCGAGGCCGCAGAGAAGGAATTGTATGTCAGTCTGAACCGCAGCTATCATCTGTACCATCTGCTCATGCTTCTTCTGGTGGATATTGTTTTCTTTTCCAGAAAAAAATTAGAACAGGCCCGGGAAAAGAAAATTCCCACTTACGAAGACCTGCATCCCAATACAAATTTTATCGATAACCGGCTGATCAGGCAACTGGAAGAGAACCATGCGCTGAATGCATATCTTCAGTCGCATTCGCTCAGTTGGAGTCAAAGTCCGGAATTGATCAAAAACCTGAACAAAGCCGTGGAAGAATCGGAACCTTACAGGCATTTCATGGCGCTGCAAAGCCCAGGGTACGATGACGACAGAAAAGTATTGAACGATCTGTTGCACGATGTTATCAATAATTCTGATCCCCTTTACCAGACCCTTGAAGAACAAAGCATATTTTGGAATGACGAGATCGATTATGTGATCCTGATGATTGTTAAAACCCTGAACGAGTTCAGCGAGGAAGACACACTAAACAATAAATTACTTCCTGAATTCCGTGATGAAGAAGACGAGGAATTCATCCGGATTCTTCTCCGAAAAACCATATTACGCAAGGACGAGACGCTCGAGTATATAAAAAAATATACCGACAACTGGGATGCAGACCGTCTGGCCTTCATTGACCTCCTGCTGATGCAGATGGCCATCACTGAAATGGTTGAATTCCCGTTCATCCCTACTAAGGTAACCCTTAACGAATACATTGATATTGCAAAATATTACAGCACCAGGAACAGCAATGTTTTTATAAACGGCGTTCTCGATAAGATTACGCATTACCTCAAAAATGAAAAAATTATTGTAAAGAAAGGAAAAGGGTTGATCGGTGAAACGGAATAAGTCTTTTTGGAATTGGTGCAAAAATGGGTTTATTTTGCAAAAAATGAGCGTTTTAGCCATTGCCGTTCTTTTCATTATTTCCCATGCGATGGTATCTTGTACAGGTCGTCCTGTAAACCTACCGAAGGAGGCTGTAAAAAACCCTGGAAGAGATTCCCTTCCTGTAATGGTTTTTGAACACGATTTTGCCAACCTGGGGAAAATGGATATGGGAGAAAAAGCCGGGGTTGATTTTATTTTCACCAATACAGGAGGAAGCAACCTGGTTATTCTTTCCGTTGAGACATCCTGCGGATGTACGGTCCCCGAGTGGGACAAGAAACCTGTTCCGCCCGGTCAAAAAGGGAAGATCAGGGTAGTATTTGACAGTTCCGGAGCAGCAGGAATGCAGAACAAAAGCATCAGGGTTATTTCGAACGCGAAGATTCGTGAAACCGACCTGATGATCAGTGCAGAAGTAAAGTTGAATGAATTAGTAAATAATTAAAAATGAACACGATGAACAATTTAGGTACCGTGCTTTTGATGGCTCCTCCGCAGCAGGGACAGAGCCCGTGGATTTCTTTCCTTCCTCTTTTGCTGATCATTGTAGTATTTTGGTTCTTTATGATCAGGCCCCAGATGAAAAGGCAGAAGGAACTTAACAATTTCAGAAATACCCTGAAAAAAGGTGACAGTGTACTGACTACAGGCGGTATTTATGGAAAAGTATTTGACATAAAAGATCAATACATTGTTATTGAAGTAGATAGCATTAAGATGAAGGTAGATAAGGCTGCGATCATGAAAGATCCCAGCGATCTTGCCAATAAATAAAGCCGATAGAAAACCAAATCATGAACCGAAGAGAGAAGGTATCTTTCCGGTTCATGATCAACAAAGGCCTGGCCCCGACGAATAATGATATTTTTCAATCGCCTGAGGGTCATGCCTAAATTCCTCTCTCGTGAGATATACCAGTTCAAACGAAGGATCAAACGCACCGCACAGGGAGAAATGGAAATGGCAGCTAAACATTCCCATCTTCCTGTTTTTTCTTTTTCTGTCGGCAATATTCTGGTTACTGAATTCACTCAACCAGGAATACTCAACCACTTTCGAGTACCGGGTGATTTTCACTCATCCGCCTAAAAACAAAGCCATCACAGGGGAAGAGAAAGCCAGGCTCGAGGTTGTGCTGAAAGGACGAGGATATGAATTGATGAGGTACATGATCGCTGAAGGACAGACAACGCTCCAGATTAACCTTGAATCGACCTATTACCATCGCGCGGAGGAACCAGGAAGGTATTATTTCCTTGCTTCGGGGGTAAAGGAAGCCATTCAGAATCAGCTTGGCACAGACATTCTGGTTATCTCTCTGCAGCCAGACACGCTCCATTTTGTCATGACGGGCTCGGTGCGCAGAAAGATCAGGGTAGAACCTATACTGGACCTGCAGGTCGAGAAGCAATACCTTATCAAAGGCAAGCCGGTGTGCAATCCCGACAGCATATACGTTACCGGGCCATCCGGAATTGTCGATACGCTTTCGTGTATCAAAACCAAACCTCAGCAGGTGAAGCATCTGAACAAAACCATCGAGCTGAACCTTCAGATTGAAAAAGATGAGCAGCTCAGCTATGAAAGAGCGCAGATACAAACCATTGTTCCAGTTGAAAAATACACCGAAGCCCTCATAAAAGTGCCCATCCAGGCGATCAACCTGCCGCCCGGTTTGAAGCTGAAAACATTCCCGCATGAGGCCACCCTGGTATGCAACGTGCCGCTGAGTGACTATGACAAACTCAACCCCTCGCTTTTTGTGGTGGCTGTGGACTACAAGGATCTTGACCGGAAAAAAGGCAACAAAATGGATGTGATTGTGCTTAAATATCCAGAATTTGCCTATTCTCTGAAATGCATGCCCGAATCGGTTGAATTCATCGTTGAATAGCCATGTTGAAGATCGGACTCACCGGAGGCATTGGCAGCGGGAAAACCCTGGTAGCAAAAGTATTTTCCCTGCTTGGCGTGCCTGTGTACTATGCCGATGCTGCAGCCAAAATGCTGATGAATTCGGATCCCGGCCTGCGTGATGCATT
>JAKAMP010000313.1 GCA_021812865.1 Bacteroidota bacterium
GCTGTCGTCGGGATAGGCATTCAGATCAAATGATGCTCCATCCGAGCGGATATCGAGTTTCCCGGCATGGATAACAAGCGGATTGGATGGTGTGGCTTTGGTCTCAAAATAGGCCTCACCCGAAAGGTACACCTCCTTTGTTTCCTCGAAACGGCCCGGGTATTTGAGGGTGGAGCCTGCATTGATCCAGACATCACTGCTGTCGGGCAATACCAGCATGGACCGGGATCCGTAGGGAACTAACACCTGCTGCCAGACTACCGGCGGAGGAGTGATGAATTTGCGGGAGATGTAGTATGCGCCCAGGATGAATAAAGCCAGGATAAAAGGGAAAGTGAGAAAGAATATCCGGTTTCTTTTCCATGCATCGGTAAGGGTGCTGACTGACTTCTCAATCTTTTCATCCTGCGATATCCTCTCGATAATTCTAACCCTCTCTGACCCTATCAGTTCATCGGGGAGCTCCATCTTATGAAATTGCACTGAAAGGATCAGCCGGCGAGCCTCTTCTGCTTCGTGCAACTGGTCGGGAAAATCAAGAAAATATTTTTCCCATTTCCTGGAAAGTTTATTTCCGGCCCCTTTTGCCCAGGCGTGAAAACTCTCGTCCTGCAGAAGCTCATATATGTTCAGCTGTTTCCGGTGCTGCATATCATCATAAATTTTCGGGCAAGGGGTTTTTCCGCCCTTTGATCTTAAAGAGGATGCAAACCTGATTTTGTACCGGAAAAAAAGAAAAAATTTCAGGAGGCCGAAACGGTAATGATCTGCCTGAGCAGTTTGATGGCTTCATACAAGGTATTGCGCACGGATTGGTCCTGCAGTGACATGATCTCGGCAATTTCGCTGTTGCTTAGCCCGAAATAAAACTTCAGGTAAATGGCTTCCTTCTGCCTGGATGATAGCTTGTTCAACGCCTGCACAATGAATTCGCGCATTTCCCGGGAAACCTCCCGCTGAATGACCACGTCCTCACAGCAAAACTGCATGCCTGCCATCAGATGGTTCCCCATGTCCTTAAAAGCAGAAAATCTCTTCTGCTGGGTTTCAATTCGGAATATTTCATTTCTCAAGGCCCGGAACAGGTAGGCGGCAATATGCCTTGCGTCGGCCAGGTGAGACCGCGAATTCCATACCTGCACAAAAACTTCCTGGATGGCATCCAGAACAATCACCTCGGAAGATGAAAGTTTCATCCCATAAGCATACAAACCGGAGTGAAACCTGCTGAAAAGTTCACCCAGGGCATGGATGTTCCCATCTTTCAGTTGTTGCCACAACTCATTATCGCTATGAGGCAGAAGGGTTTGCATGTGCTGTTTTCCACTCGGTCGGATGCAGGTTTCCCGGTTGCTGAATTGTAAACTTACAGGATAAATTTACCAATTTGAAATTGAAAATGATGCTGAAAAACATAAAAATTGCATCGTTTCGTTAATTCCTGTTAAGAAGAGTCAATCATTACTTAAAATGCTCTGATTCAATTCCTTTGATTAGTTATTAAGAATCTGCGCCATTCTGAAAATAGCCTGAAGATACTCTTATCGGCTGCGGATTAATAAAAGATACAGTGGCCTTTTATTATCTTGCCATTCATTAAGCGGAGGGAAATAAAGGGATCCGGTAAACTGCAACCATGCAGTCATAATCAGCTATTGCCTCAATTTAGTTTGCACATGAAAATTAACCTTGGGTACTTATTATTCATATCGCTGATTGCAGCGCTTGGCGGACTGCTATTTGGATACGACTGGGTAGTGATAGGCGGGGCAAAACCTTTTTACGAGCAGTTCTTTCATATTGCCGGCTATCCGAACCTGCAGGGATGGGCTATGAGCAGCGCGCTTGCCGGATGTATCCCGGGTGCGTTGATGGCTGGAGAATTGAGCGACCGGTTTGGCAGAAAGAAAACACTGATTGTGGCTGCCCTGTTATTTACCCTGGCCGGCATCGGAACAGGAATGATCAATACACTGACCGGGTTCATTGTATACCGGTTGGTTGGAGGTATAGGAATAGGTCTTGCTTCTGCTATTTCGCCGGTATATATTTCCGAGGTTTCCCCGCCCCATTTGCGCGGCCGGTTTGTATCGATCAACCAGCTCACCATCGTGATCGGGATACTGGCCGCCCAGATTGTCAATTACTTAATTGCCAGACCTGTGCCGGAACATGCCACGGATATGTATATTCTGCATTCATGGAACGGGCAGACCGGCTGGAGGTGGATGTTCTGGGCAGAAACAATCCCTGCATTCGCCTTCCTGGTCATGATTCTTTTAGTACCTGAAAGTCCCCGTTGGCTGGCAAAAGTATCCCGGTGGAAAGAATCGGTGGCCATCCTGAACCGTATTGGAGGGGTAGCTTATGCTGAATCGGCCCGACAGGAAATAGCCGGTACTCTTGCTGCAGAAAACAATAAGGTGGATTACAGGAAACTGTTCAATCCCCGGATACGCCCTATCCTGTGGATTGGCATCATTCTGGCAGTATTCCAGCAATGGTGCGGTATCAATGTGGTTTTCAATTATGCCGAAGAAGTATTCACAGCAGCCGGCTATGGAGTGAATGATATCCTTTTCAATATCGTGATTACCGGCACGATTAACCTGATCTTCACCTTAGTGGCCATGCGCACGGTAGATCGCTGGGGCAGAAAGAAACTGATGCTATTCGGTGCAGCCGGACTCGCCATTACCTATATTTTTCTGGGGACCAGCTACTATTTTGCCTGGAAAGGCGTGGCCATCCTGATTATCATTATCCTTGCCATGGCCGTATATGCTATGTCGCTTGCCCCCGTTACCTGGGTGGTGCTTTCTGAAATCTTTCCTAACCAGGTAAGAGGTGCGGCCATGTCGGTTGCTACCGCCGCCCTGTGGATTGCATGCTTCGTTCTCACCTATACCTTCCCTGTTCTACGTTTCCACCTGAAAATTTACGGTGCATTCTGGCTGTATGCTTCGATATGTGTGGCCGGTTTCCTGTATATATTTTCCAGGTTGCCCGAAACCCGTGGAAAGTCGCTCGAAGAAATCGAAAAACAGCTTACCGGGGAATAATTTGACCTGGTAATTCCTTTCCTTTATTTTCATTCATGTATTTGCATGAAAATAGGCTAAATTTATACTGGGTAAACCACTTGTGAAGACGTAATGGCATAAGTAGGTTCTTTCCGGATACTTTCTGCCACTGAGTATTCTTATCTCGTAATAAATAAAGTCATGCTCGGTAAAAGCGAACTAAATACCCAACTGAACCTGATGGAGGTTCCTCTGCTTCATTTTATTGATCCTTCGCATGAACTGTGCAGACTGGCAAAAAAAATAGACTGGCACGAGGTTGAAAAAGACTTTGCCATGTATTACAGCAAGGTGGGGGCGCCCTCCGTTCCTCTGAAAACCATAGTAGGGCTTACCATCCTGAAACAGGTTTACGGCGAAAGTGAACGCACAGCCATCGGTCGCTGGTTAGAAAATCCATATTGGCAGCATTTCTGCGGCGAAGTATATTTTCAGAATAAATCTCCCTTCTACTTCAGCGACTTTGGCCATTTCAGGAAAAGAATAGGAACCGAAGGAATGGATAAACTTCTGTCCCTGGCCGTGAATGTATTCGACAAACAGGCAGAAAAGGCTTTCAGAACTTCTTCCCGGCGATCAGGGAAAAAAGAACAGGGATTTCTGAATAAAATGATCTTTCGCGTGGGGAATTACCTTACCAGGATATCTTCCCATTGAAAAATCCTCCCACTAATCCTTTGCCATCATTTATTATTCATTCATACCCGGCAATCTTGCCCTGGCTCCTCTGCCTCCAGCGCCTTCTGTCTGGAAATCTGATTATTGCGTACTGAAAAATTGACTTTCACCTGCGATTTTTGTAACTTATATAAAATTCCTATTCACTAAAACCATATGCCATGAAGACCATTCGTTACACGGCCGCCAGTCTGCTGCTTCTTACTGGTCTGATGCATGCCTCTTACATGCTGAGAGCCCCCCATGAGCCCAATAGCGTTGGATTGCTCATTTTCGGAGTTGTATATATTGTTACAGCCATTTTTGTTTACATGGACAATAAGTTTGCATTGTATGCAGGCATACTCATCCCCCTTATCGGTGGAATACTGGCCACCGCCGACATCATCAAACATTTCAGCAGGCATATGCTTGCCTTTCTGATTATCGATATCTTGATCATCATCTGTTGCCTGTATGTTCTATTGAGAGATCAAAATGCCCGGATTGCGGAAAAAAGCAGATGATCAGCCCTGGGCAACAAAGTTTAAAGGCTCCTGCAGT
>JAKAMP010000314.1 GCA_021812865.1 Bacteroidota bacterium
TCGTGGTTAGCGGACTGGCATACGGGATAGATGTTACAGCCCACAAAGCAGCTCTACGGAATGAAATTCCCACGCTTGCAGTGGTGGCACACGGCCTGCAGCACCTGTATCCGCCGGAACACAAAAACATTGCAAGACAGATTGTTTCGCACGGAGCGTTGCTTACCGATTTTCTGAGTGATGAAAAACCCGAAAGAAATAACTTCATCAAACGAAACCGCCTGATTGCCGGACTGGCCGATGGAACCCTGGTGGTTGAATCGGGAGTGGAAGGCGGAGCCCTCATCACGGCCGACCTGGCCAATTCGTACAACCGTGAAGTGATGGCTTTGCCGGGAAAGTCGGGCGACGAACATTCTGCCGGGTGCAATGCCCTGATCAAAAACAACAAGGCGGCGCTGATCGAGGATGCAGCCGATATTGAAGAACTCCTGGGATGGGACAACAACCAGGAAGCAAAGGCCATGCAGGGGAAGCTTTTCCCGGTGCTTTCGGCAGAGGAGGAATTATTGTACGACATCATCCGGACCCACGGAACCATCGTTATTGATGAAATATGCGACAAAGCCGGGTTCACCATGCAGAAAACTTCTGCATTGCTTCTGAACCTGGAGTTTGCCGACCATATCAAATGCCTTCCAGGGAAGGTATTTTCCATTCGGAAACCATAAGCCAGAGAGAGACCTCAGATTATCATCCGGATTCCAAATATCATAGGTCAGACAATGGTCAGATGATCCTCATGATAGCTAACATGAGACACCAGACATCTTTTAAGCTAATGACAGGCAATAATGCCGGAAACCGTAATTACCAATCTGCTATTCAGCATATATTACGGCGCGAATCCTGCTCTATAATATCTTTTCCGCCACCAGAAAGCCGATAATTAGTTCTAAGTTTGTTAGTTATGCCTTCAATATTCACTAAAGCTTACTTTTATGGATCCAAGAGTAGAACAATTCATGGCCCGCATCAAGGCCAAGAATCCTGCTGAACCTGAGTTTCACCAGGCCGTTATGGAGGTTGCCGAATCGCTCATTCCATTCATCGAGGAACATCCGAAGTACAAGCATGCAAAGATCCTTGAGCGTTTGGCCGAACCCGAGCGTGTGATCATTTTCAGGGTACCCTGGATAAACGATAAAGGAGAGATAGAGATCAACCGGGGCTACCGCATCGAGATGAACAGCGCCATTGGGCCTTTCAAGGGAGGATTGAGGTTCCATCCCACGGTAAACCTGGGTATTTTGAAATTCCTTGCCTTTGAGCAGGTTCTGAAAAACAGTCTCACCACCCTTCCCATGGGAGGAGGAAAAGGCGGATCAGATTTTGACCCTAAGGGAAAATCGGACAACGAAGTAATGCGCTTCTGCCAGAGTTTTATGACAGAGCTTTCGCGCCATATCGGGGCCGACACTGATGTCCCGGCAGGCGATATCGGCGTGGGTGGCCGCGAGATTGGATATCTTTTCGGACAATATAAACGGATAAGGAATGAGTTTACCGGTGTGCTTACCGGGAAAGGGATAGAATACGGGGGCAGCCTCATCAGGCCCGAAGCTACCGGATACGGATGCGTGTATTTTGCAGAAGAAATGCTGAATACCCGAGAGGATTCCATAAAAGGAAAAACAGTGGCAATATCAGGTTCTGGCAATGTTGCCCAGTACGCCGTTCAGAAGGTAATGCAGCTGGGAGGTAAAGTGGTTACCATGAGCGATTCGAATGGGTTTATCTATGACAAAAACGGCATCGATGAAGAGAAGCTTGCTTTTATCTTCGACCTGAAAAACATCAGACGCGGGCGCATCAGGGATTATGCCGACAAGTTCGGGTGCGAGTATTACGAAGGAGAAAGACCCTGGAAAATCAAATGCGATGTGGCCCTGCCCGATGCCACCCAGAATGAAGTAGATGGCAAAGAGGCCGAACTGCTTGTAAAGAATGGCTGCCTGTGCGTGGCCGAAGGCGCCAATATGCCTTCCACTCCCGACGCCATTGAAGTATTCCTGAGATCGCGCATTCTCTACGGTCCGGGGAAAGCAGCCAATGCAGGAGGCGTGGCCGTATCGGGACTTGAGATGACCCAAAACAGTATGCGCCTGCCCTGGAGCCGCGAAGAAGTTGACGACAGGCTGCATACCATTATGAAAAACATCCATCAAACCTGTGTGAAATATGGAAAGGAGGCCGATGGCTATACGAATTATGTAAACGGAGCCAATATCGGAGGATTCGTAAAAGTAGCCGATGCCATGATTGCACAGGGCGTGGTGTAAAATATCTGATGATCGAATTGCTTTTTGTTGCCAGCATGCCCGGGGAAACCCGGGTTTTTTAATGCTTCTATATCAAATCAGAACAGGCATACTGCTTCCTGAAAAGAATGTCTCTTGTACCAGGATGGAGTAACCAAATGAACCATACCAGTATCATCATTGGGCTTTTTGTGTTACTTCCAGCTTATGAATACCTCCATGGTACGTGTAGGTAATCTGCATGCCGGTTGAACCTACGATTTCTTTTACCAGCGCCAGGCCAAGTCCAATATGTTCCTGGGACAGTCCTCCTTTTTTGAAACGCTCAAACAACAAGGCTGTTTCACAAGCCGGAGCAGCGCCCCCATTTTCAATTGAAAAACTATTTTTTCTCAATTGAATATTTACAAACCCGCCAAGTACATTATGATGGATAGAATTGCTTAAAAGATTCGACACCATGATGTCTGCGAGAATGGGATTCATCTCACAAACGTAATCATCTTCCTGGGCAATATGAATATGAATACCCTTGTCCTCAGCGATATCCTTGAATATTTCCAGGCATTTGTCAAAAACACCTGAAAAAATTATTTTCTGCTTTTCTGCGAATTGTCCGTTTTCGATCTTGGTCAGCAGAAGAAGGGTTTGATTTATTTTTGCCATACGGATCGTCCCTTCCAATGCCTGGTTTATGAGCAAAGCATTCGATTGATTCAGATCTTTGGCCTGAAGCAGGGTTTCGAGTTTAGAACGGATAACTGCAAGAGGAGTTTGTAATTCATGCGACGCATTCTCTGAAAAAGATTTCATACGGTGGAAATCCGAGGTAATTTTGTCGAACATCTTTTTCAATGCCAGGTTCAGATCGTTAAATTCCACTATCTGGGAAAGTTCCAGATTCATTTCTGAACCCTTATGCCCTACCTGCACTTCTTTAATCACTGAAATGGTATGAAGAAAAGGGGCCCAGAGTTTTTTGCTGAAATAATAATTTGCCAGAAAAAGCAAAATGCTGAACAGGCCGGATACAATAATCAGGCTGACAAAGATGCTATAAAGCAAATCGGTGGATTCAATCACCGACCTGGTAAGGGTTAGAATGTAACAGGCGCTTTTGGTTCTTGCATTAAATTTCAAGGCCCGGCAGGGAATGGCTTCTTTTTCAATTTTATCATAAATCAGGGTATCGAACAGCACAGGAGTTTGTGAATCTTCTGTTAGAACCTGCCTTACTATCAGGTTATCATTCAACAGAAACGCATTGGGATCCAGTGAATCCATTTTCTGCATGACCCCTGACAGGTAAATATATTCGGTGTTCAACTGTTCATTGAGCTCTTCATCAAGATGATACCGGATCAGAAAAAAAAGAAAAAAACCAGAAACAATGAAAAACAATAAAATGCTGATCAGGTAGAATCTATTGGTTAGTGTGAGTAATCTCATTGGTCTTCCCATTTATATCCAATACCATAAATAGATTTAACATAATTTGAACTCCCGCTATCCATCAGCTTCTTTCTCAGGTTGCGGATGTGCGTATACAAAAATGAATAGGTTCCGGCCAGTTCTATTTTATCTTCCCACAAATGTTCCACAATGGAGGCCTGGGATAAAACCTTGTTTTTATTCACAATAAAATATACCAGCAGATCAAATTCCTTCTGCGTAAGGGTCACTGCATTTCCAGACACTTCCACCTTTCCGGACGTGTGGTCGATAACGATTTCATTGAAGACTGTTATATTATTTCCGGCCAGGTTTCTTCTTCTGAAAACCGCTTTGATCCGGGCATTCAGTTCGCTTAGATGAAAAGGTTTGACCAGGTAATCGTCTGAGCCGATTTCCAATCCTTTCAGCTTATCATCAATAGAATTTCTTGCTGAAATAATAATGATTCCTGCACTG
Organism: Bacteroidota bacterium; assembly: GCA_021812865.1. GTDB lineage: Bacteria > Bacteroidota > Bacteroidia > Bacteroidales > JAAYUG01 > JAKAMP01. Next base: position 4,173 of record JAKAMP010000314.1, read on the forward strand.
CTCCTAATTTCCTTCAGTCCATTGACAATATCAAATCCTGAACCCCCGGGAAGGTTGATATCGACCACAATACAATCATATTCATATCCCGATACCTTGCCGTCCGCCTCCTGATAACC
>JAKAMP010000315.1 GCA_021812865.1 Bacteroidota bacterium
TCCTGAACCTTGAATGGGACGGCCGTAACGGAGCAGGCGACGAAGTCAGCCCGGGTATCTATTATATTGTGCTTCGCAATGATCAGTTCAGGAAAGACATCAAGGCGGTGAAAATAATGTAACCCCCCATATATATTTTATCTTACTGCATATCTCCATTTTGCAGACAATCAAAAGAGGCTGCCGGTACGGACAGCCTCTTTTTGTACAATGACACTTTATATTCCCCCAAACCCCCCTTCCCTGCCTGACCCGGGTCTCCCTTTTACTCTGGGCCAGGCCATGGAAGGGAGCGGAAGGGGGGACGAGCAGACAGGCGCGGGTTAGTAGTTATCACAGGGTTGCCTGTCTTCTCCGTAATTTATTGCTCAGCTTTTCAATAGCCACCTGTATGCTTTCATCCGGTTTGATGAAGTTGTAATCTCCCCAGTAATTTTTATCAAAGAAGGCGCTTACCTGGTCGGAGAAAATATCGGTCATCTTCGCCGATTCACTGAATTTATACTTGGTGAGGTTCGCCGTATCGATATCGGTAACCGCCATTTCGGCCATGATGGTATAATTGGAATTGAAGAGGTGTTTGGGCCATTTGCAGCGGAATTTCAGCTCCGACCGTACATAATTGAGGTACCACCGGTTGTTGTTCATGGTATAATTCACCAGATAATTGGCCGCTACGGTTTCCACCTTCATCCCCGATGGTTTTTTCTTTACCAGATACTCACTGGCTTTTGCCAACCCGATGTCGCTCAACCTGAACTGAACTCCGGCAATAGCCAGATTGTCAATGTCAATATAATAGGTTCCCTTGAAGAGCGGGTTATCTACATCGGCCTTCTGATCAAAATCAATCATATAACATGATTTGTCATTGAAAGTGGTTACACCGCTCAGTTTATAGGTGTAGTAATCCATATACTCCCCGGAAAGCAGCGTTTCAGGATTCTTCACCACATCGAGCATAAAAATTGTTTTCGGTCCGCCCTGGAATTTAAAATACACCGTATCCATTTTTTTCAGGTCTTCGCCTTTGCGCCCTTTGTAAATTTTCACCCTGTCCTCATCGATAAGTTTGGTATAAGATGATTTATAGGCATTGAGCACGGCCTCGGCAATGGACACATAGCTTCTGTTCTGTTTGATGGTTTCCCGGTAAAAGCCGGTCATCATTACGGGTTCCGTGCTGTAGTTCTTGGGAATTTTCGCCAGGGCCATACGCAAAAGACCTTCCGGGTCTTTCTGCGTGACCACAATGCCTTTGATATTGGTGGCTTCCTTTTGTATCTTGATCTCGTTCAATTCTCCCTCGCTGAGTTTGCTTACCGGTATGGAATAATTTCGGTAACCAATGTGCTTCACCCCAAGCTTGGGATCTTTGAGATCGAATGGTATTTTCAGAATGAATTCCCCATCGGAATTGGAAACCGTGCCGATAGTGGTGCCCACCAGGTAAACGGTGGCGAAAACAAGAGGTTCGTCAGATTCCTTGTCAAGCAGCTTGCCGTTGAGGTTAACCAATTTTGAAGTATCCTGCTGCCCAATGGCAGGTTGCAGATTGACCATTAAAAACAGGGCCAGGATTGCCATCCCGGTAATCACTGCCCACGAAGATTTGGTTTTCATATATTTTGCATCTTTTGTTAATTGTTGCAACAACCCGGTTTGTTCGTTTCACCGATAAGATACCTGTGGAAGGATTTACCCTATGCCCGCAAAAAAAAATAGCCAGGAAAAGATTTGTTCCTGGGTTCATGCATGCAAAATGAGATCAGAGACAATGGGGAAGAACAGCCAGCAGACTCATGCCCTTTCCAGGTTCGCTGCCTATGGTTACCTGGCCGTCGAAAGAGAGTATACGTTGCCTGATATTGGTAATGCCCATACCTAATTGGTCGGGAGAAGAAACCTCTTGCAAGGAAAATCCCTTCCCATTATCGGAATAGGTAAGGGTAAGGTTATTCTGCGCACAGGCAATTTCAATGTAAATAGTATTGGCTTCGGAATGCTTTAGCGAATTGTTGATCAGTTCGCCGATTACCCTGAAGAGGCTCAGTTCCAGCCTCTGCGAAAGCCTGATGGAATCATCCATGGTAAATGAAATTCCTATCGGATCGCTTTTCTGGATGATGGTAATAAATTGCTGCAAAGCTCCCTTCAGTCCACCGGTCTGCAACTGCAGGGGATGCAGGTTGTACGATATCTCCCTTGAGGTACGGGCAGCATCGGCAAGCAGGCCATCTACCTGCTGCAGCAACATGGCCTTTTTGTTCTCGTCGGTCGTATCCTTCAGAGACTGTATATATATTTTGGCTGCCGAAATCAGTGGTCCCATACCGTCATGGATATCCTGGGCAATACGGTTGCGCTCCTTCTCCTCTGTATCGAGGATGGTTTGAATCAGTTCCTTCTGTACCTTTTTCCGGGAACTGATATCTCTCAGGATGACCATTACGCTGGGCTTGCCCTGGTATTCAACCGGTTGATAGCTCGTTTCTACGGGAAGGGTAGTGCCATTCCAGCATATAAATTCAAATTCCAAGAAAACAGCATTCGGGTCTTGCTCACTCATCGCACCCTCCAGTCCCTTGTCGGGAGCTGAACGGATAAACTGGTTGAGTGAATGATGCCCCAGGCTGCCGGGTAAAATGCCACTCTCTCTCAAAAAGGCTGGGTTAGCCTCCTGCAGCATGCCCTGGTTGTTGAGGATAACAATCATGTCCTGAGTACTCTGGAAAATATTCCTGAAATTTTTTTCTGTGGATACCAGCACTGCCTGGGTCTGCTCCCTTTCCCTGATTTCATTGGTAAGCTTCAGGTTAACTTCCTCAAGGTCCTGGGTATTGGCGCGCAGTTTGTCAATGGTTTCCCTCAGGGCAGTATTCAGTCTGCCATAGGTGATGATCAGAATGGCTGTAAAGAATATGGTAGTAAGGATACGCTGCATCCATAAAATAGGAGAGTTGGCCAACAGGGCCACATCAAAAGAATACCCCAGATAACCTTTTCTGAACAACCATGCTACGACGAGATAACTCAGCAGGAAGGTGATAATGCTGATTACCCCGTAGCGCCGGCGAAGCAACATGGCAGAAAATACACTGATCATCAAAATATATAAGTAACCATCCCCTATGCTGCCCATGTAAATAAACGACGATGTACCTAATAGGTATCCCGCCGTGATGAAGAGAATGGATTTAAGCAGGAAATTTAGTTTTCTGGCAAATATTCCCAGGAAAAGGATAACCCCGTATGCCCCGATGCTCACGTACATGCTGGGCAGCCAGCCAATAAGCTTAATGCGGAGCAGTGAAGAGATCAGTGCAGGCAGAGCAAACACCGTGGTAACATAAATTACCACGTTTAAAAGCCTGTTCTTCAACTTAAAAATATCATCTTCCCCGTGTGTAAAGGTAGGATCCTTCCATTTACTGTGCTGCCCGTTCATACGGAATAGGATTGCTTGCCAGAAAAGGTTTAGTTCTGTAAAGGTCTTTCCATTGCAAGATAGAAATTTTAATCCCATTTTTGTAAATGAACCTGAATTTCAGGATTCCCCATCAGGTTTATTAGCTTATTCTTTGATGAGATAGTTGAAGAGGGAGTGTTAATGTCATGAAAAAAAGTTTTCTGCAAAAAGGAATGGAGAACCACCAGAATGAACGGCGGCTGAAAAATCAATTTTATGAAGGAAGGAGCTTCTTTCTGAAGGATGAAGAATGCCACAAACGGGTATTGTCGGTTAGGAAGGGATTGTACAGGCTGGATCCTTTAAAGGCTACATGAGATGATCAGAACAAAGGCTCAAAAAAAGCACACTCTGCAATCGTGTTTTCCGTATGTTTCTGCCTGTGTATGCACTGAAAATCCTTGTCATCCCATTCTTCAATGTCATTTTTCCTGCATGTCAGGCAAATGGAAGGCATCTTCAGGTAGTTTTCCACAAAATCCCTTGATCTGATTTGTTCAATTGGGTGCATATATGATAAATTATGACTGATTGAATTTTGATATAAAATTACAAATACACAATTAAAAACAAAAGGGTACTGATAAAATATTTATAATTTATTTCGTTTGAAAGTAATGTTTTTAGGGGGTACATTAATAATTTGCTAAAATTTCAATTTTGTCTCATTAAAAAGCGTAAAACACCCGCTTACACAGGCTAAAGACATGAAGCCTGCCTGGGTATCAAGCCCTGCTCAGGCATGAACACGCAGCCGGATTGAATCTGTGACGCGGGCAAATTCCTTCACCTGGAAT
>JAKAMP010000316.1 GCA_021812865.1 Bacteroidota bacterium
GGGCCGTAAAACCGGCGATGTTACCAACGAAATTACAGCGCGCTACCTGGCTTCCGAAGCTGAAAAGCTTGGACTGAAGCCGCTGGCCGATTCATCGGGCTTCCTGCAGACCTTTATTCTGGATAAAACAAGCCTTCGAACTGATTCATCCTGGATACAGGTAAGCTGCTTAGGTTCCGTTAAGCCTCCAATGGATAGGGGATTGGTTGTTTTTCCCGTTCCGGCTAAAAACGTAAGCCTTGATGCTCCTGTGGTCTTCGCCGGCTATGGCATCAATTCCCCGGCCGACAATTACAACGATTTGAAAGGAATAGACGGCAAAGATAAAATCATCCTGTTCATGGACCGGGCGCCTTCTTCCCCCGATGGAAAAAAATGCCTTCTGAAAGACAGCACCTGGATGAAGCAGTTTGGCGTGCAGAAAAAAATTGCATTTCTGTTTGCCATGAGACCCAAGGCGGTAATGATAGCCATTGACCCGAAATCCGGCTATTCATCCCTGGAAGAAGTGATGCCTGGTCTAACCAGGTACCTCGCAGAACAGTATTCCCTGGCCGGTTCACCAAGCATGAATGACATCCTGAGGGGAAATATGCCGAAGATTCTCCTGATCACTCGCGCCATGGCCGATTCCATTCTTGCAGGCGCAAAGACAAACCTCCGCGACCTTCAGCTTGACATTGACCGTGACCTGAAACCCCGGAGCTTTGATGTACCCGATACCAGGGTGAAGGTGAACCTGTGTGTGGATAAAAAACAAGTCAATGCATACAATGTGGCGGGTATGATCCAGGGAACCGATCCAGTATTAAAAAATGAAGCGGTGATCTATACTGCACACTTCGATCATATTGGGGTAGACCCTTCGGGGAAAGTGAACCGAGGCGCAGATGACAATGCATCCGGAACAGCTGCCCTGCTTGAAGTTGCAAGGGCCTTTAAGGCAGAGCAGAAAAGCCTCAAACGAAGCGTCATTATTTTGTGGGTAAACAGTGAAGAACTCGGCTTGTTGGGCTCGAAGTATTACGCTGATCATCCTGAATTTCCGCTGGAGAAGACCGTAGCCGACATCAATCTCGATATGATAGGCCGCTCCCGTACCCCTGTCGATACGGGAATGTACAAGGGTGAAAAACTGGATGTAAAGGCAGGGGACTCTGTTTTTGTCACTACAGGAAGAACCAGTACCGAACTCATGGCCCTGAACGACCGAATTTCGAAAAAAATGGGAATGGTTTCCGATTATGCCTATAACAGCCCGAACGATCCCGGGCAGATGTTCTCCAGAAGCGATCAGTTCAGTTTTGCTCAGAAAAAGGTTCCCGTAATTTTTTATACTACCGGGGCACATCGCGATTACCATTCCCCCCAGGATATTCCATCGAAACTCAATTATGCCAAAATGGAAAAAGTTGCCCGGCTGGCCTACAGGGTAGGATACCAGCTTGCAGTCCAGAAAACCAGACCGGCATACGATAAATAATGCTAAAGGAGGCGGTGATGAACCGCCTTTTTCATTCCTGGTTTACTGCAGCAGGAAGGATGAAAGAAAACAAACAACCCTTTCCGGGTTCATTTTCGCTGGTAACAGAAACTTTACCACCCAGTTTTTCCACTATCCTTTTGACGATAGACAGTCCTAAGCCCGAACCTTCCACATTGAGTTCGCTGAAACGTACATATTCGTTGAACAGTTTGTCCAAAACAGCTGGAGGAAGGCCGTTACCATTGTCTTGTATGGACAGAAGTACCTGCTGATTCCCGTTAGTATATTCGGCGTGCAGTTTGAGAACCGGAGGTGTCCCGCCATACTTGATCCCATTGCTGATGTAGTTCGTCCATACCTCCTCAATCCAGGGACCATATCCCATAACCATTGGCCATGCATCTGTCTCAATAATGCTGGCATGGTATTCATCGATCATTTCCTTCAACCGGTTCTTCACTTCCTCTAAAACGGCCTTCATGTCGAGGGGCTTTCTTTCCACATCGATCTTTCTTACGCTCGCCAGTAATAGAAGCTCATTCACGATTCGCAACATCCGGTATCCCGATTGACGGACAATCTCAGTGTACGTTTTTAACTCCTGGGAATCATTTTGCAACCGTTCATCCATAAGTTCACCAACTCCAATCAGGCTTCCAATGGGGTTTTTCAGGTCGTGGGCAACCGTATGGGCAAAAGCGTCAAGATCGGCAATAGCAAGTTCACGTTCCTTAATTTCTTTTTTGAGCTTTGTATTGGCGCTGATCAGCATGTCTTCAGTTTCCTTCTTGGCAGTAATATCGCGGATAACCAATATTTTTCCCCATGCCTGTCCTTTCTTGCCAAGCAGTACACTGCATTGCAAGTCGTAGAACTTCTCGTTCAAGGTTATTTCAATGTTAAAGTAAGGTTTGTTTTGTTGTTCTGCCAGGTACATGGCAAGCCATGGAATGAATTCAATCAGCGGGAATCCGATCATCCGGTTACTCTTCTTCCCAATGATCTGTTCTGTTGCGGGGTTAAGGTCAACAATGCGTTCCTCGCGGTCAAGCACAATTACTGCAGCCCTTATGGTATCCAGTACTTGCTTCCGTGCCAGAGGAACCAGGTCGAAGAGTCTGAAACGCATTATGCCCAATGCGATCAATCCGAGCATCAGGATGAAACTGAGCGGGGTGATGTCCAATCCCTTGAATGGGAGTAACCTTGATATATAAAGGAAATTTGCAATATAAGGCAGTATCGATGCGCCAATAATCAGGATAATTTGAGGTTTGTAATACCTGGGAAGTCGGTAAAAAGCGGAAACCAGTATCCCGAGCCCAATAACCAGCAGCAGGTACTGGTAAACCACATTCAGCCAGAATACTGGTCCCTGGCTGTATACAGCATATGCACCCCCGTTGATTAGGTGAACCTCCGGCCAGAGAAGCTTGTGTATGGAATTGGTCAGGGCGAACAGTATGACTAGAAAGGGAACAATAAGCATAAAAAGCACCTTCTTCCTGGTTATCCATCCTTCTATCTGCCCGTATTCAAGGGTGAAAAGAAAATACATCAGAGGCGAGGTGGCAATCGACAGATATGACAATTGCGACCACAGGATTTTCAGCCCAAGCGTCTGGGAAGCCACTTCCATTCCTCCGCAGAAAGCCCACCATCCGGCGATGAACTCTCCGATCGCCAGATATCCGGAACCTGAGATGCCTTTCCTGTTCAATAGCCACATTCCAAACGATAAAGCCAGGAGGGAGGAGAAAAAGAAAAACAGGCTAACAGTTGTAATGCTGTAGGGCATCATTGTTAGTATGTAAGGTTGAACAAATGTACAACTATTCAAACGAAAGACTTACTGGCAATCTTATGTTTTGAAAACCTTTCGGGGTATTATTCAGGTTTCCTGCCCTGTACTTCCAGATATTCAAACCCTGATTCCCTGTGAGGAATCTTCATCCAGGAACCAGCTGAGCTTTCCGGAAGCCGGGGCGATATGTGTTGCCGGGTAAAATCTCTTATTTTCGTTCAGTACAGATCGGAGTATCCTGGATTTGCTTTTACCGGTAGCAACAAAATACACATGCTTCGCAGCATTAATCACCAGCCCTGTGAGAGTTATCCTGACTTGCCCTGTCTGTGGGTGACGTGCCATTTCGCAAAGGCGTGACGATTGCAACAACGCCATCTGGTCTGGGAAGATGGAAGCGGTGTGTCCGTCTTCACCAATTCCAAGGATAACCAGGTCAAACACGGTTTTTCCTCCTGATTGAGGCACAGTTCGATAAAGGTCATCGGCATAGCGTATGCACTCAGCCTCCGGCTCCTCCTCTCCCCTGATGCGGTGGATATTGCCTTCCGGGATATTGATCTTCGTGAACAGAACTTCCTTTACCATCCCGTAATTGGAATCCTTATCCTCCGGGGCTACGCATCTTTCATCTACCCAGAATATGTGAATGATCTTCCATGGAATATCATCCTGAGGGATCGATCCCAGCTGTTCGAAGAACAACCTGGGAGTGCTGCCGCCTGATACAGCCACATAAAAATTCTTTCCTGCGGCACGGTTTTTCTCTGCCAGCATTAGAAAGTGGGAAACCAACAGGTCTGCCACAGAAGCAGGGTTTTTTCCGGTTAAGATATCCGGTTTCATCATTTTTGCGGGGATAAGTTTTTTTAAAGTACGCAATATTGCCCGTCCTCAGCCAGGTTCTTGCAGGGATAACGCCATTCAAAACCATGAAAGAACATCAGGGCGTCGGCTGGTTCTAGGCTCCAAATCC
>JAKAMP010000317.1 GCA_021812865.1 Bacteroidota bacterium
CTGGGTGAGTTCAACGGACTTGAAGTCACGGCACTGGCACTGCTTTTCGTAGGTCCTCCGGCTATGATTTACCTGTATTTTACAGGATTCAGCCCTGTCCATGCCACGCATGTACAACTTATGGGAGTATTTTACGTTACCATTCTTGCCGTATTCGGTTCTGTAATCGCCCTGATCCTCTACAACCACCTGCTGAAGTATATTACCGCCGTTTCGGCTTCATCGGTAACATACATCAGTCCGGCATTTGCTGTATTGTGGGGAAGGTCTGACGGGGAGCATTTCGGCGGGGCAGAATCGATTTCGCTCATCCTTATTTTGGTTGGTGTATATTTGGTCAATAACAAAAAGTTAAATGAACAGGAAACTTAAATTCTGGTTGCTGGCTGTTTTTTCGTCGGTATTGCTTTCTGTAGGTTGGTTCGATAAGGGAACAGGTCTGCCTCTTTTGTTGGCGTTTGTGCCTCTTCTATGGATTGAAGAGTATTTCTTCGAAAACAGGGACAAATACTCATCGAAGGCTATACTTTCCTATATCTTTCCTGCTCTTGTTCTATGGTATACCTTTGATACCTGGTGGGTTTTCAACGCTTCAGCCGTAGGGGTTGTCATTGCCATTCTCGCCAACTCTACCATGTTTGCCGTAATATTCTGGTTTGCCCATATCATCAGGAGGAAGCTTGGCAGCCTGGCTGGATACACGGCCCTGGTTGTATTCTGGGTTTACTGGGAATATTTTTATATGCATGGGGAGATAACCTGGCCATGGCTCAACCTGGGAAATGGGCTAGCCCACGATATCAGGTTCATCCAGTGGTATGAATATACGGGCGCACTGGGGGGATCATTCTGGATTTTGTTGTCTAATATTTTGATTTTCAGGTTAATTAAGGCCTATTCTTCCAGGAAAACGACAGGGAAAAATGTTTGGCTGACGCTGGCATTGACCGTTTTGGTTGTCTTTGTTCCGATGATTTTGTCCGTATACCGCTTCAACACGTATAAGGAAAAGACCGATCCCCGCAACATTGTGATCATTCAGCCGAATATCGATCCCTACAACGAGAAGTTTTTTGGTATGAATCCGGCGATGCAGACGCAACGGATATTACAGCTTGCCGCCTCGAAAGGCGATTCAACCACCGATTATTTTGTAGCGCCCGAAACGGCATTGAACGACGACATATGGCTGAATGAAATACATGAAAACCGGAGCATCAGGATGATCGAGGCATTCATGAAAAACTATCCCAAAGCCAAATTCATCATTGGGGCTACTGAATACAGGCGGTATGAGCCTGGGGATTCGCTCAGTTCTACCGCCCGCCCGCTGGGTGAGTCGGGTTTTTATTACGATTCATACAATGCGGCCTTACAGATCGATACCACCAGTGTGATTCAGCAGTATTTCAAATCCATGCTGGTAGTGGGCGTAGAGAAAATGCCCTATGCCCGGTACCTGAAATTTCTGCAAAAACTAACGCTGAGACTTGGAGGAACCTTCCGCAGCCACGCTACCCAGGCATTCCGGTCGAACCTCTATTCCAGGAATGACAAAACCGTGATTTCGCCTGTAATTTGCTACGAATCGGTATTCGGTGAGTATGTTACCGATTACATTAAACTCGGCTCCGATTTTATATTCATCATTACCAACGACGGCTGGTGGAAGAACACACCCGGTTATAAACAGCATAACTCATTCGCAGCCCTTCGGGCTATCGAGAACAGAAGAAGCATTGCCCGATCGGCCAATACCGGTATGTCTTCCTTCGTGAATCAGAGAGGCGAATTTCTGCAAAAAACCAAATGGTGGACGCAGGATGCCATCAAGGCCACCCTCAATGCGAACCGCAAACTAACTTTCTATACCCGCCACGGAGATTATATTGCCCGGTTTTCGGGGTATGTTTCTTTGCTGATCGTACTGTTTTATTTCCTGAATGCGATTCTTCTGCGGGTTCGGGAAAAATAACTACCGCTTGATCCGGGTCATAACCGGCCCGGTGTATGGCTTTATATTCAGGGGACTGCCTGGCATTCCCTTCGGCCGGCTTTTCCGCAGGGCTGTTTCTATACCATTCAATTCTGAATTTGAGCTATGAATTGCTGTTCAATGAATGCAAATTGAGGCTTGCAGCGAGTGCGGCATTCTTATAGGGCAGGGTTCAGAAATGGTAGGTAGGATTGTGCTTCGAGAAATCCTCAGGCCCGAAGGCAGGATTGACCTTCACTTCCGAAAATTCATACCTTTCAAAGAGACCCTGGTCATCATAAATAAACTCTGCCATGGGAAGACTGGTTCTCTTACTGATGTAAAGAATCATCTTCCTGGCATAGTTATTTGGAATGCGGATTACCTGTCCGGTTTTCACATCAAAATAGCCCGAAAGTCCCGGATTTTTCTCCAGAATCATATACTCGCTCAGGTGAAGCCTCTCTGCCAGGCTGATGATGTTCTCTCCCGGTTTGATGGTATACGGAACAAAGGCAAAGGAAGGATGTTCAATGGTGAGCTGGTAACAGGCCTCATTGTTGAATACCACATCCTGTTCCAGGTGAAGATGGTTGTTGAACCTGCTGCCCGCGTTCTGCATGGTACTCCTGATGAGGCCTGCCATATAGGACAACCGGAGGGCAAAAATGTTGTGATGTCCCTTACGGAGGGTTTTTGAATCGGGGTGGAAATTCAACGTGATGTATGGAAAACCGTTGGGATGAACATAGGCTTCCCCGTTGTTTTCACCCTGCACCCAAAGTACTTCCGCTCCGGCATCGGGAGAGATCACCTCGATAAAAATCATGAGCGGGTTCATATTCAGCTTCACCCTGTCGTCTTCAAGCTCGATCTTCCCGTTGTACCGTTCGTATTGTTTGAGCCTGAACTGCATGGAATGCACCTTGTCGATAGAGGCAAGCATATTGTCGAGGATTTTTCTGCCTGGATTGTCCTGTGCGGCAATCCTTCCACATAAAAGAATGAAAAGCAACCCTATGTAATAATTTGTCAATCGCATAAAAAGGGGAGAAAAATGCAATGATACAAAATTTTACGGGTTGAATAGCCAGCCGCATGAAACCGGCATGGTGAATGGCTTTCGCCCGAAACAGGGAACCCCGTCAGTTCATACTTTCTGCGCATCGGTAAAAAGTATTATCTTTACCACAAGCCTGTACGGCTTACCTAAACAGGTTCCCATGGAAGAGGAATTCATCCGGTCGGGCGACGAGATCAGGCGTCTGATCTATGAAAGAAAAGAGCGACTGAAGGAGTTGGCGTGTATCAATGCAAGCACGCAGGTGATCAGGGAAAACAAGCGCATGGACGAGACACTACAGCAGATTGTCCTGCTTCTTCCCCCGGCCTGGCAGTATCCTGAGCATACCGTGGCAAGAATCGTTTTTAACGGCAAGGAATTCTGCAGTCCGCGCTTCAGTGAAACCCAGTGGGGATTTGCGCAGAGCTTCGAAACCATTGGCAACAAGAAAGGCCGCATCGAAGTCTTTTACCTGAAACGCTTCAGAGAAGAAGACGAGGGGCCTTTTCTCAAAGAAGAACGGCAACTACTCGACAACCTGGCCAGCATCATTGCTAATTACCTCAACAGCATAGAGGCCAGGGAAATTCTCCGCCAGTCGCTGGGCAAGGAAAATATTCAGAGTGAAATCTCCGAATTTCAGACACCGGCGATCAGCAGCAGACAACTGCTTCAGAAATTCCTGAACAAACAAAACGCCAACCGTGATATCTTTCACGATCTGATGCCTTACAAGGTACGCGAAATTCTGCTCGTCGCCACCCTGTACGATGCCTTCAGCATTGAAAAAGAAGGCCGGTTTTCTGAACATATCCTGGGCGAGTATCACCAGTTGAACCTTACCTCGATGCCCAGGGTCACTGGTGTTTCCACGTACGAAGAAGCCATTGAATTGCTGAGAAACAGGCATTTCGATATCGTGATCCTTATGATCGGAGGGGATAAGCGCTCGCCGGTGGAGCTCAGCCGCAAAGTGAAGCAGGAATTCCCTTATATTCCGATTTATGTGCTGCTCAATAACAACAGAGATGTTCCTGCATTCAAGAATATTTATAAAGGGCTTGCCACCATTGACAAGTTATTCGTGTGGAATGGCGATTCCAAGGTTTTCTTTGCCATGGTGAAGCTGCTGGAAGATAAGGTGAATGCCGAGAACGATACCCAGGTCGGGCTCGTGCAGGTTATCCTGCTCGTGGAAGACTCGGAACAGTATTATT
>JAKAMP010000318.1 GCA_021812865.1 Bacteroidota bacterium
CTGGTATCCAGCGACAGTGATTTTACCCGTTTGGCCACGCGCCTGAGGGAAGCAGGCATGAAGGTAATCGGGATAGGAGAGAGAAAAACCCCTGAACCCTTTATTGTTGCATGCGACCGGTTTATTTACGTTGAAATTCTCAAGACACAGTCAAAAGAAGACGGCACAAAGGACATCAAAGATGCGGGCAGGAAAGAAGAAACAGAAAAAATCACCCCTAGGGTGATAAGGCTCATTGAATCGACCATATCCGATCTTGCAGATGAAGACGGCTGGGCCTTCCTGGGCGATGTAGGCAGCCTGCTTCAGAAGAAGCAGCCCAATTTTGATTCACGGAATTACGGTTTTCAGAAACTCACACCTTTGATTGATTCCATTGGACGGTTTGAAATCGAACAAAGAGATACCCACAAAGGGAAATTTAAATTAATTTATGTAAGGAATAAAAGTTGAGTATTCCAAGACAGTGATCCATTCGAACATTTTAAGCAAACTACTCAATAGCGCATCATGCTGAATATTTTTAATAAGTCATATCCATTCAACGACGACCTGAAGTCGAATGCCAAAATCATTTTCTTCACGAGCATTGGAGTGTTTGCATTTTTGTTTCTCTTTCAGCCCTTCGACATTGGAAGCCTTCCCACAAAGAACAAATACTACCTGATGCTGGGGATGTCCATTGTTACCTTTATTTCGCTCAGTATGAATTTATTGGTGATTCCAAGCATGTTTCCCGGGAAGTTTTCTTCGGCAGTCTGGAGCATTAAAAAGGAAATCCTCTGGGATATCTGGATCCTGTTTACCACGCTGGGAGGTTATTTTCTCCTGAATTTGTCGCTTGGCGCCTTGAAATTCGGATTCACCCTGTTTGTTAAGCTCATGTTAACCGCAGTGGTTCCTATTTCGATTATAATCATAATCAACCATAATAAAATATTGCGCAGCCATTTGAAACTTGCCAACGAATTGAGCAGGAAGCTGAAAGAGAATAAACTGATTCATGACAAAATTGTATATTTCATTTCTGATTATCAGAAAGATAGCCTGGCCATTAAAATTAATTTGTTGTTGCTGGTTCGTTCGGCCAGTAACTATATTGAAGTTTTCTGGAAAGAAGGGGAGAATGTTAAGAACCAGATGGTGAGGTGCAGTATGATGAATGCAATGGAAGCACTCAAGGAATTTAAGTTTATTTTCAAGTGTCACCGCTCTTACCTGGTGAATATTAATTACATTGATAAAATCGAGGGCAATTCACAGGGATACCGTTTGTTTTTTGAGCACATTAATTTTCCCATTCCCATATCGAGAAATTCTGTTGACAGGTTAAAAGAGCTTATCTGATTCCTTGTTCCGGGGTTTCCGTTTGCACCTAAACGGGATCATTTCGTCCCTAAACGTCGTTTCCGGCCCTATAATCTTTAAATCAAACCTATTCTTTTTTTGCTGCAACGGCTTCATATAGCTTCGCCTGTCATTTAATACATAATCAAGATGGATCAATTAATGATAGGCGATATCCGGGTAAAGTACCCGATTGTTCAGGGGGGAATGGGCGTTGGAATTTCCTTATCAAGGCTGGCATCGGCAGTAGCGAATGCAGGCGGGATTGGTGTAATTTCCGCTGCAGGGATAGGAATGCGTGAACCGGACTATTCGAAGAATTTCCGTTCAGCCAATATAAGGGCTTTGCGTAAGGAAATTCAGAAGGCCAAAGCCGCTTCCGACGGGGTAATCGGTGTGAATATTATGATTGCACTGACCGATCATGAGGACCTGATCAAAGCGGCAATTGATGAACATGCCGATATTATTATCATGGGAGCCGGCCTGCCGTTGAGAATTCCTGGAATGCTCATGGCTGCAGGATATAAAGATTTCCATACCAAACTGGCAGTTAAAGTTTCTTCCGCCAAAGCAGCAAAACTTATTTTTCAATACTGGGCCAATAAATACAATTTTATACCCGATGCGGTAGTCGTGGAGGGTCCGCTTGCCGGAGGGCACCTGGGTTTTAAAAAAGAGGAACTAACAGGAACGGTTGTGCCGCTAGCTAAACTCATTAAAGAAACTGTAAATGAGGTTCAATTATTTGAAGCCCAGTTCGGGAAGGAAATTCCGGTAATCGCTGCCGGAGGGATTTATACCGGAAAGGATATGTATGACATTATGCAGGCAGGAGCCAGGGCAGTAAAATTGGGAACCCGGTTTGTCACTACCCATGAATGCGATGCTTCCATGGGGTTCAAAGAAAGTTACTTAGCATGTGGAAAGGAAGATCTGACCATCATTGACAGTCCTGTGGGTTTGCCCGGCAGGGTGGTGAACAACGATTTTGTAAGTCAAATCAGACAAGGCAAAACCAAACCCTTTAAATGTGCCTGGCATTGTTTGAGCTCCTGTAATTTCAGAGAAGCGCCCTATTGTATATCGCAGGTTCTGTTCAATGCAGCAGATGGCAAAATGACGGAAGGTTTTGCCTTTGCCGGGGCGAATGCCTTCAGGGCTGCAAAAATTCAATATGTGTCTGAAATATTCGACGAACTCATTGAAGATTACAACATCGAATTGCTTAAGCACATTAGCTTTGAAACCACCGAGTTGGTTTATGAACCTGTAAAAATCAAGGTCAGCTAATGCCTGTCTGATTCAAAATCTATTCAATTTTCAGCAGGGAACTGGTTTTCCCATTTCCCTGGTTTTTCTTTGATCTTAATGACAGGCTTCTTCTTCAGTTCTTAGACTGATCAGAATATTTCCTTTCTTAAAAATACTCCGAAGTTTGTTTTCAGCGACGAATGGAGCCCATGTTCGTCAAGGTTGAATGCCAGCCCGAATTGGATGTCATGAATTTCGAGGCCAAGGCGCATCCACGGGTAGCTTTTTATGTTGCCATTGCGGTCGAACAGATTCAGCAGCTGCATCCGGGTGTATAGTTCTATCCGTTCAATGAGGGCAGGCCTGAACTGAACAATCGTCATCACAGCCCAACATGGATCCGGTTCTATATTGATTCGCGGGGCCAGGAGAAACAGGAGCTTTTCCCCTGCATATGCATATTGCATTCCTACAGTGGGATTGAACGCGGACAGGCTGTAAATCGCCCCTCCGGTGATGCGAAAGCTTTTACGATCTCCGCGTAGACCATATCCTGCAGGATGAAATCGTTCTGGTAATGATCGGTGTAATTAAACTGGAAGGTATTCATATGAAAAAATCCGAATTTCAATTCCCGGGTAAAATTATTAAAAAGAATAAGGTTAACCATTCCATAGGTATTCCCCATGGTCTATTCAACGGGAATAGGTTGCGCCATGGCAAGGCCGGGAATAAACCATGGAAACAGAAGAGGACAACCCTCAGAATTTTAAGAACTTTCATATGATCTGGTGGTTTTGGTTTTGCTCAAAAATATATGAGAGAAAAGCAGGAATTTGACAGGATCAGTTGAACCGGCCTAAACAGGAATTAAAATGGAGAATAATGTATCCGGAATCTGGAAAAGCAAAAGGATTTACAGGAACGCATTAATAATTAGCCTATTGTCTATCGCATAAGCAACAGTATTTCAATCATTTGAATATATTCAAAAGGTACAATTGAAGAATTTTTTTATTAGCCGTTAAACCTTTCCGTTGCTTTTCAGTCAAATGATGTGGTCGAAATGTTTCAGCCGATATATGCCATTGGTAACACCAATAAGATCGAAAATAGTTTAACCAATTAAAACACAACATCATGAGAAAAGCGATGCATTTTGTTTTATTGTCGCTGGCAATAGGGATTACGCTTAGTTCGTGCAAAAAGGATAACAGCGCCACTCCCACGACAGGGACAATAAAAGGGAAGGTCACGGATATTTCAAATTCGCAAGGAATATCCAATGTGAGAATTTTTGTGTACAATTCGAATACCTATGCGCCGGAAGGAAATTCAGTACTTACCAGCAGTGATGGATCCTATCAGATTCAGCTGGGCCCCGGAACCTATTATCTTACCTTGAACAGGCAGGGTTATGAAAGCATCCCGGCTAGGGGTGTTACCCCGGTTTCTATCACAGTACAAACGGGGATGACTACCTCCAACGATTTTCAAATGACGACAAGCAGCATTACCAACGGGGGTTTTATTTCCGGCAAAATCACCTCAGGAAGCAGTGCGCTTGGCGGTGCGCTTGTGGTGGCTGGCGACGGAACCAACGGATACTCCTCGGTTTCGGGAACAGACGGGATGTATATATTTTCAATGT
>JAKAMP010000319.1 GCA_021812865.1 Bacteroidota bacterium
TACGATTCGAGCGGACAGAGCGAATATGCCTTCTCCAAACCATACAGCGAAAAGACCGCTGAACTGATTGACAAAGAAGCCAAGGAGATTGTCGATGTTCAATTTGAAAGAGCGATGGCCATTCTGAAGGATAGCAATGCCGGTCTTACTGAACTTGCCGAGCAATTGCTGGACAAGGAAGTGATCTTCAGCGAAGATTTGGAACGCATATTTGGCAAGAGGAAGAGCGCAAATGCCGAGGAACAGAAACTGCTCATCAAGGCCAATGGCGGGCATCTTCCGGAGGAGACGCCTCAGGAACAGGCTCCTGAAGGAAAGGGAGAGCCTGAAAATAACACTGAAATTCCAGGCGCCGAAGGACCGCAAAGCTGATCCCGTCATGCAACACGACTGGGTGTGCATCTATATTACCAACAATGAATACCGCGCAAACCTGGCCAAAGAAATGCTGGAAGAGCATGACATTGAATCCATCATCATGAATAAAAGGGATTCATCATATGGTTTTGGTGATATTGAGTTATATGTCAGGACCGATGTGGTTATCAGGGCAAAAATGTTAGTTAACCAGTTTGATCATTGAATACATTGTTAAAGCGCAGTATTACTGCGGTTGTTTACGGAATTGTTGTGCTGGGATGCGCACTAGGAGGTAAAATTACTTTTCCCGTTCTCGGATTGCTTTTCATTATCATTTCCATGCTGGAGTTCCTTCAAATGAGTGAAAAGCAGGGACTACGTCCCCTTAGGATATATACCATTTTTGCAGGTGTGGCAGTTTTTGCGATTACTTATTCCTGGGCAAACGGCCTGATAGGGTATCATTATTTTTTGCTGTTGCCTCTGCTCTTTCTTGCCCTGGTTTCGGCAGAATTATTCAGGAACAAGTTGGATTCGTTCGTGAATATTGCCATTTCGCTGTTGGCTGTCATATATATCGCTCTGCCGGTATCGCTCATGAGTTTCCTTGTACTCCCGGGAGATGGAACGGAATATGATCCCCGTTTGCTCATTTATGTTATTGTTCAGATTTGGGCATTCGACACCGGGGCGTACCTTTCAGGTGTAAGCTTCGGTAAGCATAAGCTGTCGCCCAGATTATCTCCCAACAAGTCGTGGGAAGGCATTGCAGGTGGAGTGGTTTTCGTCATCCTGGCTGCGGTAATCACTTCGACCTTTTACAAGCCATTCGATATACCGGGGATGGTTATCGCCGCGGTACTTGTCGCTATTGGCTCTACACTCGGCGATCTGGCCGAGTCGATGCTGAAAAGAAATGCAGAAGTTAAAGATTCCGGGTCTTTACTGCCTGGCCATGGCGGACTGCTTGACAGGATCGACTCCCTGCTCTTTGTAGTGCCCCTGCTATATGTTTTTATTTGGCTTTACAAATAATATGCGATGATACATAAGGAGGGATTTAAAATCATTATAGTAGTCCTTATACTTTTGGTGGCGCTGAATGGCCTGTTGAATGGGTTGCTGGTACTGCCGCAGGTTGTTCAGGTTTTCCTCGCCATCGCCTCATTATTGTTTCTTCTTTTTATTCTCCGTTTTTTCAGGAAACCAAACCGGCAACTTTCCCCGGAAGAGAATGTGGTATATGCTCCCGCCGACGGCAAAATTGTAGTAATTGAAGAAACCATGGAAGAAGAATACCTGAAGGAAAAACGGATTCAGATTTCCATTTTCATGTCGGTATGGGATGTACACCTGAACTTTTTTCCCATCAGCGGCAAACTGAAATTATACAGGTATCATCCAGGCGCGTACCTGGTGGCCAGGCATCCAAAATCTTCAGTTCTGAACGAACGCAATACCATTGTGATTGAGAATGAGAAGGGAGTACAAATTCTGTTGAGGCAGATTGCAGGATTTGTAGCGAGAAAAATATCTTTTTTCAGTAAGGAGGGCGACCCCGTGAAGCTTGGCGATGAAATGGGATTCATTAAATTCGGCTCCAGGGTTGATGTTTTTCTGCCTCCCGAATCAGAGGTATTAGTGAAACTTGGAGAACATGTTACAGGCAAGAAAACTCCCCTTGCGAAATTAAAATAAAAGATAAAATAGTCTTTTTTAACATCCCTTTAACAGAACCTGGTATAAAGAAGAACTATATTTGGATAAACATTTAAACCAGATGTATATATGAAAAAGTTCATTGCATTGTTCGCTGTGGTAGCATTCTTAGGCGTGACAGCTGCGCCTTCCTTTGCGGCAGTCAATTATGATAAAAACCCCAAGGCCACCAAAACAGAAACCAAGAAAGCTGAAAAGAAGACCACCCATAGTTGCTGTTCAGGTACTTCTTCCTGCAAGGACAAATCGTCCTGCTCAGGTTCAAAAACCACTCCTCCCAAGAAGTAAGAAATTAAATTCTTTTTTCATTGAGGCTCCACATGGGAGCCTTTTTTATTGACAGGATGAGCATTTTCAAAAGTGGACTAAACTTTATAATTTTGAGTTTCTAAAAAAAACAATATATGTCAATATTGCCAGTCAGTGCTCATGTAAAGTGGGTCGGGGTGCTCGATCCCGACCTGGTGACCTTCGATATTGTAATGGAAACGCGGTATGGGACAACCTATAACTCCTACTTCATAGATGCGAAAAAGAAGGCGGTGGTGGAAACTGTAAAATCTTCATTTGGAGAGGAATATATCGGAAAGCTCAAAACCCTTACTCCTCTTTCAGAGATTGAGTACATTATAGTGGATCATACCGAGCCAGACCATTCAGGGTCGGTGAAACTTCTGCTGCAGCATGCACCGGGCGCTACAGTGGTTGGCAGCGGACAGGCTCTCCAGAACCTGCAGGAGATGATGGGAATACCCTTTAAAAGCCTGAAGGTAAAAGATGGTGATGAATTATCCCTGGGGAATATGACACTGCAATTCATTGGCGCACCCAACCTGCACTGGCCCGATACGGTATACACCTACCTTAAAGAAGAAAAAGTTCTTTTCACCTGCGATTCCTTCGGAGCGCACTATTGCCACCAGGCTATGTACGACGACCAGGTAGGGAATTATGAAGAGGCTTTCAGATATTATTTCGATGTGATCCTGAAGCCTTTCAGCAAATTCATGCTCAAGGCCATCGATAAGATACGCAAACTAGATATTGCGGTGATTTGTCCCGGGCACGGGCCTATTCTGCGCAGCAGCTGGAAAAATGCCATTGAAACATCGGAACGCATCTCCAGGGAATACCTTGCCTCCATTGAACCCTCCAGGCATAGGATACTTATTGCTTATGTTTCAGCTTATGGATATACCCGTGAAATGGCCGAGATGCTTGGCAAGTCCATTTCTTCAACTATAGAAGCCGATATTGACACTGTCGATCTCGAAGTAATCCATGCCGGCGGGCTGGAGGAAAAGATTGTACGAAGTACGGCTATTCTCATTGGATCGCCTACCATCAACCAGAACACCTTATTGCCTGTATACAGCATGCTTGCAATGATCAATCCCATCAGGGATAAGGGAAAACTTGGGGCATCCTTCGGTTCATATGGATGGAGCGGTGAAGCAGTAAAAATTATCGATTCCAGCCTGAAGAGCCTGAAGCTCGATGTACCATTGGAGGGTGTTGCCGCTAAATTCTTTCCGCATGAAAACAAAGCCGAGCGATTGAAGGAATTCGGGCAGAAGATCGGAGCTATCTTAAGGGAAAGGAAAATATTGAAAGAAGTAGATTAAAGTCTTTAAAGGACGGCCTGAAAAAAGTTAAGAGGAAATCAAATGATTTCCTCTTAACTTTTTGATTGCTATTTTGTAACAGTTAATCGTTTTATCGGAATCTCAGGCTGATCAGATTTAATAATATACATACCCGGCTTCATCTCGTTGATATTAACCTCAATGAACTGCTCAAGCCGAGGCATAGCCACGATCTTAACGAGTGAGCCAACGGTATTATAAATCATAAAATGCGTATCCAGGTTAAGCGGGTGGTCAAGCTGAAAATAAACATGTTCATAAGTAGGATTGGGGAAAACTGAGAGGTCGTTCTGGTTCTGCGCATTATATCCTTCGATGTGGACAGGCAGATTTGTGTCGAGTGTATCAATAGCTGCCTGATAAATCTCATGAGTAATGTTGTTTTGCATAAACATGATCACACGGAGATTTGATAGGTTGATTACCGAAGGCACAGTCCAATAAAAAGCATGTGATGTTTGCTCGCCTTTGATCCATCCCTGGTTGAAAAGGATACCTCCTGCATCAGGAAGCATTTTTCTCATCAC
>JAKAMP010000320.1 GCA_021812865.1 Bacteroidota bacterium
GAAGAATATTATCATTCCATGATCGAGCTGGGTGTAAAGGGATTCATTCTTAAAGATGCCGATACCAGCGAGCTGATTACAGCGATCCGGAAAATTCTGGGAGGGGGCACCTATTTTTCACAGGAACTGCTGCTGAATATCATACGGAGCAGGGATGTGGAGGAGGGTATAAAATTGACACGCCGTGAAAAAGAGATCCTGGGCTTGATCTGCCAGGGACATTCCAATGCCCAGATATCCGATAGCCTCCATATCAGCAGCCGAACGGTGGAACGGCACCGCGCCGAACTGCTATCGAAAACACAATCTCCCAATTCCATTGCCCTGGTGGTTTATGCTATCAAATCGGGTCTGGTGAAGATTTGATGCCAACACACACGGCAATAAGCTGCATCGGCTGAGGAAATGACTTCAGGTACAGGAGAACGACTGAGGCAGACTGAATAGCCCGAAACCATCACCTCATTTTTCCATATGGAATAGAGAAACAAAGGATTGGATTTTGTTTACCTTTGAACCGTTTTATGAGTTATAGATTTTAATTTCAGACGGAACAGATAATGAAAAAATTTCGTATACTGCTCGTTGATGATAACAGAAAATTCCTTCAAGCCTTCCGGTTTCTGCTTGAAGAAGCATTAGGGGACAAAATTATGTCAGTACAAGAGGTTTATAACGGGCAGGAATGTCTCGATCTGCTGAAAAAGCAAACCATGGATGTAATTTTCATGGATATTAATATGCCGGTGCTGGATGGCATTGAAGCTACACGGAAAGCAACCATGCTATACCGCGATATCAACATCATTGCAGTTTCGTTTCACGATGAAATGAAATATATCAAGCAGATGATCGAAGCGGGCGCTAAAAATTATGTCATTAAGGAAGACCTGAATAAAAACATCCTGGAAAGAATCATCCTTAGAGACTGAAAAGTCCCTGAATGAAACGGAATAGTAGTTGAATTGTAATATCTGAACCAAAAATCTGATCTGCCATGACGCAACTATCCTATCTTACCTTCCGGCTCGGTGAAGAATATTTTGCTGTTAGTGTCCACCATGTTCTTCATATCCTTGAGATGCAGAGAATCACGAAGGTGCCACAGGCTCCGGATTACATGATGGGAGTGATTAATCTTCGCGGCAATGTGCTGCCGGTAATCGATGCCCGCAGGAAGTTCGGACTCGGAGATGCTGAAATTACCCAGAATAGCTGCATCCTCGTTCTCAACCTGGAACTGAACGATGAACTGGTTAATATCGGTGCTGTAGTGGATTCCGTTCATGAAGTGGAAGAAATAAACGAATCGGAAATCAAGCCTCCGCCCTCGGTAGGCAGCAGGTATAAATCAGAGTTCATCGAAGGACTTTTTCCCAAGGAAGACAAGTTTATTATGATGGTGAACATGAACAAAGTGCTTTCTATGGATGAACTTATTGCTGTACAGGGTCTTACAGAAGAATCCTGACCAGTGGTTTTCAACGAGTACTAAAAAGAAAGGTGAAATGCTTTTCTTTTTTATTTTTATTATTAACTTTGGAACGCAAAGTACTTTAAGTATATTTTTATGGATACATCGGAACAGCATTTGGAAGACCTGAAGGAAATCCGGAAGATGATGGAAAAGTCCTCGCGCTTTCTTTCCCTTAGCGGGCTATCCGGAATTGCCGCTGGTTTGGTTGCACTTGCAGGGGCTGCCATAGCCTTTTTTGTGCTGGGCTATCCGCACCGGTTTTTCATGTCCGGTGAAGGCTATGCCGGTGGAGTGCAGATGCATGCCGAAACCATTCCTGCATTGATGCTTGATGGTATAGTCATGCTGATAGCAGCTCTGGGCCTGAGTTTTTATTTCACCCGGAGAAGGGCCCGGAAGAATGGACTTTCGCTGTGGGATGAAACAACCCGGAGAATGCTTCTGGCTATTGCATTTCCCCTGATTTCGGGCGGTATACTCTGCCTTATTATGATCTTTCAGGGGCTGATATATATAGTAGCTCCTCTTACCCTTGTTTTTTATGGATTGGCGCTTATTGCTGCAAGCCAGTATACAGTGAATGAACTGAAAATCCTGGGTATTTCGGATACGGTCCTTGGTTTGCTGGCAGGAGTGTTTCCAGGCTATGGTCTTTTTTTCTGGGCAGCGGGCTTTGGTTTCTTTCACATACTATATGGTTACCGTATGTACAGAAAATATGAGCGATGAAGGAAATTGTCTTAAAACTGAACAAGGCATTCGAGAACCGGATCCGGTTAGGCATTATGTCGGTTCTGATGGTAAATGAAACGCTCGATTTCAATTCACTTAAGGAATTGCTGGGCGCAACTGACGGCAATCTTTCCAGCCATTTGAGCGCCCTGGAAAAGGAAGGCCTGATAAGTATTTCCAAACAGTTCGTGAACCGCAAACCAAACACTACCTGTGCTGTTACAGCCAAAGGCAGGCAGGCATTTCGTGAACATCTCGATCTGCTTGAAAAACTCATCAAAAGCAAAAACAAATAATTTTTTTCTTTTTAAACTTTGAAGCGCAAAGTACTTTAATGTATAATTTTAATTCTGAAAATGATGGAAACTTTTCGAAATTTCAATGAATGGCTGAGCAATTCAGTATTGGTAAAGCTCAGCAGTATTGGTTTTATGATCCTTATTCTGCTGATTCCCGATGCAATGATTCAATCGCTGATCAATGAGAGGCAGTCGGTCAGTAACGACACAAAGACGCAGATCAGTGAGCAATGGGGGAAGTGCCAGGTTCTAACCGGACCTGTACTCATGATTCCATTTATGAAGAGGGAAACAGCAGATGGTAAGGTTACCCTTTCACGGGAGAACGTATACCTGTTGCCCGAAAGGCTTGCGATAAGCGGGGAAGTGAATCCGGAGAAGCGGCACAGGAGCATATACAGCATCGTAGTGTACCATGCGGTATTGCAGATCAGTGGCCATTTTTCCAGACCTGACTGGAATGCGCTGGGCATTGATTCAGGCTTGGTTATTCGGAATGAGGCCCGGCTGATCCTGGGAGTGCCCGATATGCGCGGCATCGCCAATAATGTGGTTTTACGCTGGGGGGATTTGGATTTCGCGGCCGATCCGGGTTTACAGAACGAGGATATCGCAGGGTCAGGTATGAGTGCCCCGGTTGATTGGTCTGCGCTGGATAAGGGAAATGGAGTGGATTTCAGCCTGCCGCTGGATATCAATGGCAGCGATATGCTGGGTTTTGTACCTGTAGGGAAAGAAACCGATGTTGACATTCATTCTCCCTGGAAAGACCCTTCCTTTACCGGGGCATTTTTGCCAGGTGAAAGTAGCATCACCGATACAGGTTTCCATGCCCGCTGGAAAGTGCTTCACCTCAACAGGAATTTTCCGCAGCAATGGATTGGGAATGCCTTCAAAACTTCGGATTCCCAATTTGGCGTAAGGTTTATTGTAGCCGTTGACCATTACCAGAAAGCCATGCGTTCTGCAAAATACGCCCTCATGTTCCTGACCCTTACCTTTGCTGTGTTCTTCTTTGTTGAGGTGATTAATAAGATGAAAATCCATCCCATGCAGTACCTTTTTGTAGGGCTGGCCCTCATATTGTTTTACAGTTTGCTGTTGTCCCTTTCCGAACAAATGCCTTTCAATTTTGCTTACCTGTTTTCCACCCTGGCCATTATCACGATGATTGTATTATACAGCAGAACCATATTCCGTAACCCGAAACTGGTTTGGATTCTCGGAATTTTCCTGGTAATACTGTATGGGTTTTTGTTCATTCTTCTTCAGATGGAAGCCTATGCCCTTCTTCTTGGCAGCGCAGGATTGTTCCTGGTACTTGGTTCGATTATGTATCTCTCCAGGAACATAAACTGGTTCCAGCCCATGACCCAGAAAGGAAAATCGGAATAAGCCATTGGGAAATCATACCGGGTTGACAGGAAACTATCCTGTCAACCAAGGTTTTGATTGGCAATAAATTGCAAAAACATGCTGCACAGCCTTATGGTTTGACTTGACATTCATAAAATATTTTCATTACTTTCGGATTACAGGCTGAGGGAAATACAGCGAAGGGTCTATTTTCAGAAATGCAGTTAAAAAAAAGGATTGCCGGGATTATAACTTATAATTCTGATTTATAAAAGCTTACTCGATAGCATTTGGGTTTCCAAGCTTCTTACTGAGGGCTACGGGATATTTTGACTCTTTCTAAATTATTAAAATTATATTCATAAGTTTTTAAAAA
>JAKAMP010000321.1 GCA_021812865.1 Bacteroidota bacterium
GGCGTGCGCCTTCGACCACTCGGCCATCTCTCCAATACGTCAAATATTTTTGATTTTGCAAAGGTAATAAAATGTTTTCAATTTCCGCCTAAAGCGTAATTTCCCCCCTGAGCGATCTTTTTAAATGCTTTTTCACTTCGGCCAGGCTGTATGCTTTCCCGAACAAATACATCAGTTTGGCAATTGCCGCCTCGGTGGTCATATCATAACCGCTTACCACACCCGCTTTCATTAATTCCATCCCGGTTTCGTACTTCTCCATTTCCACGCTTCCACCATGGCACTGAGTTATGTTCAGTACCAACAGTCCCCTTTTTACAGCTGCCTTGATACAACTGGTGAACCACTTATCGCTCGGCGCATTTCCCGAACCAAAGGTTTCCAGCACTACAGCCTTTGTACCCGGTATGTTCAGGACAGCTTCCACTACTGAACGGTTGATTCCCGGGAAAAGCTTCAGGATCACGATCCGCGGGTCGAGCTTCATCTGTACACTCAGCTTCTTCCTGCCGTCGGGCTTCATGATAGCTGCCGTGTTATACTTGATGTATACACCGGTTTCAGCCAGTGGGGGGTAATTTTCGGAGGTGAAAGCATTGAAATGTTCGGCATTGTACTTGGTAGTGCGGTTCCCCCGGAAAAGAGCATTTTCAAAATAAATGCAGACCTCAGGGATAAGCGCTTTTCCATCGATTTTGGCAGCGGCAATCTCTATGGCGCTGATCAGATTTTCCTTGCCATCCGTACGAAGGGTGCCAATGGGCAGTTGCGATCCGGTAAAGATGACGGGCTTGGAAAGGTTCTCCAGTATAAAGCTCAATGCCGATGCAGAAAATGCCATGGTATCTGTTCCATGAAGCACAACGAAGCCATCGTACAGGCTGTAATTCTTTTTGATGATTTCGGCAATCTTGAGCCATACCTCCGGATTTACATTCGAGGAATCCAGGGGCGGATCAAAAGCAATGGCATGCAGGGCGTAGCCAAAACGCTTCAGTTCGGGCACCTGGTTTGAGATTGCCTTAAAATCAACCGGCTGTAAGGCGCCCGTTTCAGGGTGATTTACCATGCCAATGGTACCACCGGTATAAATCAGCAATATGGAAGTATTTTTGCCAGTCATTGTTTGAATTTTATGATGTCGAACAGCTTGTATGCATTCTGTGTGGTAATTTCGGCCATTTCTTCTATGCTTATCTCGTACAGGTCAGCCAGTTTCATGGCGATATAGGTAAGGTATGCACTCTCATTTCTTTTTCCCCTGTATGGCACAGGCGCCAGGAAAGGAGAGTCTGTCTCGAGCAGAATATTTTTGGTGCCGATTCCCTTAGCCATCTTCTCCAGCCCAGAATTCTTGAAAGTGATGATCCCGTTTATGCCGATAAAAAAACCCAGCCGGATGATCTGCTCTGCCTGTTCGAGGCTCCCGGTGAAACTGTGAAATACTCCCCGGAAGGCATATGGGGGAAATTCTTCAAAGATGGAAATAAGCTCTTCCACTGCATTCCTGGAATGAATAACCAGAGGCAGGTCGTATTCCTTTGCCCATCCGAGGTGCTTCCTGAAAACGATCTCCTGCTCTTTGCGGAAGGTTTTGTCCCAATACAGGTCCATCCCGATCTCGCCCAAGGCAATGAATAACCCGGTTTTCAGCTGGCTTTCAACATGGTCCAGCTCTTTCCGGTAATCTTCATTCACCGAACCGGGATGAAGACCCATCATGGGAATGCATAAGCCCGGGCATCGGGATGCCAGTTCGAGCATCCGTGTTGTCGATTCGCTGTCAATGTGGGGCAGGAGCATCTTCTCCACACCCTGGTCATAAGCATCCTGCAGCACACAGTCGATGTCGGCATCGAAATTTTCCAGGAAAAGATGGGTATGGGTATCGACAAGCATGTTGAAAATAATCGTTCAAACTTAAAGAAAAGGATCGAAAAAGAGGGAAGGGTCCTGGTTTTTTAAAACATGCAGGGATTGGAGAAGTCGTTAATTCGTTTTTAGTCCGCTATTCGGTTTCCGGTATAATTTTTTTGGTTTTCTTCCGGTACGCCATCATGCTCACTGAAAGCACCATGGTGGTAAGAAAAACAGTCCAGATAAGAATGCTGCTGTTAAATCCTTCGATTTTGAGTTGTGCGGGAATGGACAGGAACAGCAGGATTGAAACCAATCCGCGTGGCGCAATGAATGCCAACGGCATGGCGGGAATTCTGTACACGAGCCTGAGGAAAAGAAAGCGGAACAAGAATATCGAAGCCACAACGATGGCTGCAATAAGCAGTGCATGCGGATTTCCCAGTTCCGTTATCCGGGTTGAATACCCAAAAATGATGAAGAAGAATATTTTGAATACAAACGTCAGCTCGCCGACTATTTGTTTGAAACGGGGAATCTCGGTACTGAGGCTCTCCGGGTTTAGGTATTCAGCAACCTTTCCCTGAACCACCAGATCGGAATTGTTCAGGAAAAGTCCGAAAAGCAGCACGCCGAAAAGGGAGGCATAATGATATATCTGTGAAACGGCATAGATAGCGAAGACCAGCGCCAGAATAGGGAAGAATTTGATGTGATGTTTGATCCTGTCGAGCAGGAAACTCAGGAAGAAGATCAGGATGATAGAGGCTATAAGCATAAAAATGAACTCCATTCCGAAAACCAAAAAGGATTTAAAATTAATCACCACATTCAGAATCAGGAAATTGAAAACCATGATTCCGAAAACATCGGAGAAGGTGGTTTCATATACCACGAAATCTTTCACGTGGTTTTTAATACCGGCCACAGAAGGTATGGCAATGGCGCTGCTGCTTACAGCCAATGGGAGGGCGTTTACAACAGAGATATACAGGGATTGCCCGTATACAGTCTGGAATATCAGGGCAATAGAGAATGTTGAAATGAAGACCAGGATGACGGCGGTAATCACCGATTGTCTAATGAGCGGGATCTTGTTTTTGCTCAGTTTCAGATCAAGGCTTCCTTCCAGCACAATGAGGATCAAGGCAAGTGTGCCCAGGATGGGGGTAATCCGCTCGAGGTTCGGGAATTGCAGGTTGGTTTCATCTGCAAAGAACCTGAAGGCCAGTCCGAACAGGATCAGCAGAAGCACCCCTGGAATATTGATCCGGTAACTCAATACATCGATGATATAAGTAGCAAGTACAATGAGGCTGAGTATGAGTATGATGAGGTTGCCGTTCATGTGGACAATAGTCAGTTAAATTTTGCTAAGATAGCTGATATCGTGAGAAAAACGAATTAAACTCTGGTGGGAATCCCGGAGTTGCCGGCCCGATAGTTTGATTGTGGAAACAAAAAAACCGGGATATCCCGGTTTTTAATTGCTTTATAATGAATATGCTAAGGGTTCAGGCCTTTTTCAATCATTATCCTTTTCCTTTATCGATTCTTTTTTGAGCAGTTTCCCGTTTTTATCAAATGCGAGTTCGTATGCTGCTTCGCCTTTTTTAGCTTCCATTTCGAAGCTGGTTATCCCTTTCTGTTCATTTTTTTCAACTTCGCCAATTTTATAGCCCGCAAAATCTTTGGAAAGGGTATTTTTTACAGATTGAGGAAGCTCAGATTCCCTGATCTCGGTTTCAACCTCAAGAATATTTCCTTTTTCATCGACCAGGGCCGACATTTCAGCTTTGTTCAGGGTGAATTCGGCTTCATATTCGCCTGGTTTTTCAATTCCCCATTTCAGGTCTGAAGCTGCCGCGAACCTGGAAGTGAATCCCTTTTTTACAACTTCGGGAACATTGACCTTTTCAGGTTTTTCTTTTTTTTCCTGTGCAACAGCATACGTTGTAATCATAGCCAGAAGGGCAATTAACAATTTTGTTTTCATATTTCTTTAATTTTTGTTATGAATAAGTGAATTCAAAACAAGGATAATACCCGATTCTTAAGCAAATCTAAAGAAAGCAGATTTTTCCGAAAAAAAGGCTTTTAGGTACCTGTTTTAAAAATTTTCTAACGATTATTGTTCTCATTTATCTATTGAAAATGAATTGCTTGAGATTATCTTCACCCTTCCATCGGTTTTGACCAAAGGAAGGTGTCAATTCTTAAGAAATTTTCAAGTCAGGATCCATTAACTTTAGCTTTGCTTTAGAATTGCTCCATAATCTTGTTGAAAACGGAAATATGAAGATTCTTGTCATCGAGGATGAACTGGCGCTGCTTCAGGATATCAAAGCATACCTCGAATCAGAAAATTACGTGGTGGAAA
>JAKAMP010000322.1 GCA_021812865.1 Bacteroidota bacterium
ATCTTCTTTTTGGCAAGGGTAAAGCGTTCTTTTCCTATTTTTAACCTGAAATTCGTGACGCATGAACTGGATCGACCTGCTCATTCTGATCATTCTCGTGGCCGGAGTGATCCGCGGACTGATGAAAGGCCTCATATATATGGTTGCCTCTTTACTCGCCGTGGTGCTGGGCATCTTTCTCGCCGTGAAACTCTCGGGCGCTGCACAATCATTCCTGGTGGGCCGCCTCGATGTGAACCCGGCCTGGCTCCCCGTCATCTCCTTCATCTTCGTGTTTATCCTCGTTGCCCTGGCCATTTACCTCCTGGCTTTTGTGCTCGACAAGGTGGTGAAAGCCGCTGCCCTCGGACTGCCCAACAGGCTGCTCGGAGCCCTGTTCGGACTGCTCATCAATGCCCTTCTCATCTCCGTGATCATCGCCGTGCTCAATACCGTTGACCGCTCAAAAACCTTCATGCCTAAAGAAACCATTTCTCATTCAATGCTATACCTTCCGGTTTCGAAATTTGCCCCCGCCATCTTCCCTTCCCTGCGGTTTGAAAATATCAGAGTGTTCCATCGTAATGACAAGGCAGCCCCGGCCCATCCATAATTCCGACCATACCTCCCTTCGCACTTATATGTGCCTGATTGCCGTCCGGTTATCTTTCCTGCCCGCTCACCTGTTTTGTAGCTTACTCACAATTGCTATCTTTGCGCAAATGATTTGAAAATGAACTTTGTTGAAGAATTACGATGGAGGGGCATGATCCACGACCTTACCCCCGGAACGGAAGAACAGCTAAACAAGGAACGTACCGCTGGTTATATCGGTTTCGACCCTACCGCCGATTCCCTGCATATCGGTAACCTGGTGCCTATCCTCATGCTGGTGCATTTCCAGCGCAAGGGTCATAAGCCCTTCGCACTGGTGGGCGGCGCTACCGGCATGGTGGGCGATCCCTCCGGCAAATCGGAAGAAAGAAAATTCCTCGACGAGGAGACCCTTCGCTATAACCTCTCCTGCCAGAGAAAACAACTCGAAAAATTCCTTGATTTCAACAGCGGGGAAAATTCGGCCGAGATCGTGAATAACTACGACTGGTTCCGCGAAATGGGCTTTCTGCAGTTCCTTCGCGATGTGGGTAAACACATCACGGTCAATTACATGATGACCAAAGATTCGGTAAAAAAGAGATTGGAAACCGGTATCTCCTTTACCGAATTCACTTACCAGCTCATCCAGGGCTATGACTTCTTCTGGCTCTTCACGAACAGGAACTGCAAAATCCAGATGGGCGGCAGCGACCAGTGGGGCAATATTGTCACCGGCACCGAACTGATCCGCCGCATAAACGGAGGGGAAGCCTTCGCACTCACCACCCCCCTGCTCACCAAATCCGACGGCAGCAAATTCGGCAAATCCGAAGGCGGAAATGTGTGGCTCGACAAGGAAAAGACTTCTCCCTACAAGTTCTACCAGTATTGGCTCAACCTGTCCGACGAGGATGCAGAAAAATACATCAAGGTATTCACCTTCTTTGACGAGCAGCAGATCAATGCCCTGGTGGAAGAACACCGCCAGGCGCCCCACCTTCGCATCCTGCAAAAAACGCTGGCCAAAGAGATCACCATCGTTGTGCATTCCCAGGCTGATTACGAAACCGCCCTTGAAGCCTCGGAAATTCTCTTCGGAAAAGGAACCACCGAATCGTTGAAACGCCTGTCCGAGAAAGATTTCCTCTCTATTTTTGAGGGTGTTCCGGTATTTGAGATCCCGGCCTCCCTCATCGAAAACAAGGTACCTGCCGTTGACCTCCTCGTTCAACATGCCCAGGTATTTGAATCGAAAGGCGAATGCCGCCGCATGGTCACCGGTGGCGCCCTGAGCATCAACAAAGAAAAAGTGAACGATCCGGAATTTCCCATTGACAATCAATACCTTATCAATAAAAAATACGTTCTCATCCAAAAAGGTAAGAAGAACTACTACATCCTGAAAATGATCTGATCTTCCGGCCGCTAAAACCTGGTTTATGGAGCACACTGAAAAGAATCCCGCGTGGAAAAATAATTCGTTTGACCTGGCAGTCTACATTGTCCGCCATTTCAAATTTCTTATGGTGATTACCCTGGTGGCTGCTGTGGCAGGCGGAGTGGCATCCTTCCTGCTCTCACCTAAATTCAAATCGATGGTGGTGCTATTCCCCTCTTCCACCACACCCGTTTCCCAGGTGTTGCTGAACAATTCACCTTACTTCAACGTGGGAAACCTGCAGGGTTTTGGGGAGGAAAAGGAAGCCGAACAGATGCTGCAGGTGCTCAATTCCAATGCGATCAAGGACAGGATCATACAGAAATACAACCTCATGGTGCATTATGCTGTCGACTCCGATTCAAAATATAAAAAATCGGAATTGTATGGCGATTTCATGTCCAACGTGAGTTTCAAAAAGAACGAATACAATGCCGTCGAGATCACGGTGTTCGACACCGACCCGCTTTTCGCATCCAACATGGCCAACGATATTGCTGGGATGATCGACACCCTGATGAACCAGATGCGCAAGGACAGGGCAAAGCAGGCCTATGCCCTGGTGGAAAAGGAATATGATGCCTGCCAGGCATCTGCCCGGTCGATGGAAGACTCCCTCAGCAGGCTCAGAAAAATGGGTATCCAGGATTATGCCTCTACCGTGGACCGCCTCATGCAGGGCTATTCCA
Source organism: Bacteroidota bacterium (assembly GCA_021812865.1). Lineage (GTDB taxonomy): Bacteria > Bacteroidota > Bacteroidia > Bacteroidales > JAAYUG01 > JAKAMP01. The sequence goes on from JAKAMP010000322.1 coordinate 2,704, forward strand.
GTGCCCTCGTGAATAACAATGCCAATGCGGCGGAAAAGATTCAGAAACAGATGCAGTCGGTAAGCCCCTATGCATCCCTATATGTTTCGCTCAGCCAGCGGCTTATGAGCTCCTACCAGCAGCTGGGCAACCTCAAGAACCGGCTCATGGCCATGCAGGTTGAACTCGACCAGTTCATGCCCGTGAAATATATCGTTGACCAGGCATTCCCGGCCGACAAGAAATCATACCCCATCCGCTCACTGATCATCATTGTGTCCGGGCTCTCGGCATTCCTTATCGCCCTGTTCGCCCTGATCATTTCCGACTACTGGAAAAAGGTGAAATCGCAAATCGACTGACCTTGCCTGAACGCAGGACCCTCTTCTGGACCGGTGCGCTGGCCGCCCTGTTCATTGCTGTAAACGCTTTCCTTACAGCAAAAGGAACCTTCGTTCTCAATATGGTGCCAGCCGTGATCGGTATCATTCTCCTGGCCTTCCTCAGGCTCGATCTGCTTTTTATGGCCGTTGTCTTCTTCGTGCCCATTTCCCTGCAGCTCGATTACCTTATGCCCGGCCTTCCCTTCAACCTGTACCTCCCCTCAGAACCCCTTATTATCGGCATCATGTTCCTCTTCTTTCTGCGGGTACTGATCGAGAGAAAACCCAACCGGGAAGCCATGAACCACCCGGTTTCCTATGCCATATGGTTATACCTCGCCTGGATGTTACTCACCTCGGTAACCAGTACCATGCCCCTGGTTTCCTTTAAAATGCTGCTCTCGCGCATCTGGTTCATCGCAGTATTTTATTATCTCGCCATACGTTTGTTTGCCGAAGAAAAGAACTATTACCGGTTTTTCTGGTTGTACTTCCTGTCGTTTTCTTTAAGCATCTGTTATACCCTTGCAAGGCACGCCATGCATGGCTTTACCCAGATGTCGTCCAACACCATGCCCAGGCCTTTTTATACCGATCATACTTCCTATGGCGCCATCATGGCCATGTTACTGCCGGTTCTGCTTGGGATGATGGCTCTCCGGAAATCTTTTCTTCCGGGAAGAACCTGGATGAACTGGGGACTTCTCCTACTCATGCTTACCGGAATACTGTTCTCATACACCCGTGCAGCCTGGCTCAGCATTGCCGTAGCATTTGTTTTTTTTGTGGTCATTCTCCTGCGGATCCGGTTTACCACCCTGGTGGTAGCTGGTACGGTGCTGTTTCTCCTGCTTTTCTCATACCGCTCGGAGCTTTACATGCAGCTGGAAAGAAACCATACCGCCTCATCCAAGGATTTTTCGGCACATCTTAAATCGTCCACCAATATCGCCAACGATCCCTCGAACCTCGAGCGGATCAACCGCTGGCATTGTGCCCTTAGAATGTTTAAAGACAAGCCCGTTTTTGGCTTCGGTCCGGGCACCTACCAGTTCCAGTATGCCCCGTACCAAATTTCTTCCGAAAAAACGATTATAAGCACCGATTTCGGCAACAGGGGGAATGCTCACAGTGAATACCTGGGACCGCTTTCCGAATCGGGCGTACTGG
>JAKAMP010000323.1 GCA_021812865.1 Bacteroidota bacterium
GCTTCACTGCCGATTCCAACGACCTGGTGGTTGAATATTCCGACAATGGCGTAGGATTCAACATGCAGGAAACCCTTGAAAATAATAAAGGAATGGGATTGTTCAACATCCACAGCCGCATCGTTTCCATGGGAGGAACCGTTCAGTATCTCACTTCCCCGGGAAAGGGTGTGAATGTGAGGATATGCCTGGATAAAACCGCTACACTCTGCTGAAAACATTGGCCCCCTGGGCAAAATATGGCCCGGCTATTTCTCCTGGATGGCATCTTCTGAAGGACGATGGTTGGTATATTGCACCATATGTGCTCCTGAACCGGAACGTACGCCGAATTCACTCACCTGTTCTGCATTGTCGCTGCCTTCATCGGTCAGTACATTCTCCTGGGTAGCCTGAGTATCGGATGTTTCTGTGTAATTCCGGTCAAGTCTTAATAAGATTGAGATGCCAAGAATCCCGCATTGGAGAAGAATGGTCAGAAGCGTGATGAACAGGCCCCTCGCCAGGTTCTTTGGCAGCCGTATATTAATGAATGTTATGGATAAGGTTTCGGGTTTCATTTCTTTGGTCTTTCCAGCTATAAGACCTCCGGAAAGCCTCTTACCCTATCCGTAAAATCTCAGACAGGTTTTGAAACCCTATACTTCAAACCCAAAACCTCAAACCTTAATCCTATCCAATCTTCACGAACATATGAAACAGGTAATTCATGGCAGGACCAATGGGCAGGAGATTAACCCGTAGGGTGCGTTCAAGGATGATGATCAGGAACAAGGCCCACATCCCATACCGGTACAGGAACATATAGAGGTTGGCATATTTCCGCAGGGGGTAGAAGAACAGGTGGGAACCGTCCAGCGGAGGAATCGGCAGCAGATTGAAAATAAACAGACCCCAGTTGATGTAAATGGCATAAATGAAGATCTCGATGATGACGTTCATTACAGGGCCCTGGGATGTGGTTGGATTCGTAAAGGTCAGGTTGAACAACACGGAAAGCAAAATGGCCAGCAAGGCATTGGAAAAAGGACCGGCAAGGGCGATCTTGATCACATCCATGCCAGGATTGTGCAGGTTTTTCTCATTAAACTGCACCGGCTTGGCCCAGCCGAATCCCGCTACCAACAAAACCAGGAATCCAAGCGGATCGATATGCCGGATGGGATTCAGGCTTACCCTGCCCATATCTTTTGCCGTGGAATCTCCGCACTGCGAAGCCATCCACGCATGACTGAACTCATGCACCGTAAGACCGAGCAAAATCCCGGGCAGAAATTTCAATGACTGAATAAGATCAATATTCCCCATATGTGTTGGTTTCTGTTTTCTGTTTATAAGCCATGGATAGTAGAACCTGTTAAACAATTATCGTGATTTTAATCGCTGAAGGTCTTACCCTAAGCCAAAGACTCCCTGCATGACAACCTGACTGCAGGACTGCAAGGCCTATCGGCAATTTTCTCCTTTTGGTCACTTGATCTTCCTATCCCTGTATTGTTTTTAAATCCTTCTATTTCATTTCAAGCACCCGGAAACTGTGCGGAGGCACAATGATTTCGAAAGATTTGCCTTTTTCTAGAGGCTTTCCCCAGATGAATTGAGGCTGAGCGCTCAGACCGGTGAGGCTTTCCCCGCTCAGCAGGTCGGTCATTGCCTGTACGGGTTCCTTGGCCACCACCTTCACGATCACCGGTTCATCAAGAAAGGACTCCACAATGCAGGTATGGTTATCGTATACAAAAAGACTTACCTTCGATGGTCCTTCAAGCCTTACAGGCATATCGGGACTTGCCACCGCCCTGATGCGGTCCAGCACTTCTGCCGGCAGCCTGTACAGGTCGGAAAAATTATCCGGTATAGTCAACACAAACAGGTTCCCCTTGGAATACCGTGCCTGGTGAAGGATTGGCCATCCGGAGGAGCCGCTGTAACTGGAAATGTCTTCCCAGGAATCATTAGTAAGATAATCGATCTGGGGGATCAGCACCGGCTCGGGTATGCTGCAACGCGTCCTCCAGCCCAGGAAGAAATCTTTAACCAGCGCTTTTCGGTCAGGCATGCGGAGTTCAACAATGTCCTCAATCCCTTTGCCAATGAGCGCATGCAACAAGCCGGAAGTGATCATCACATCTTTCCCCTGCTGCAGCCTCGATTCGATCTTTTTCACGATCAGGCTGTCAAATCTGGCCGATTCGGTCAGCAGGATCATCTGCCCGTTATCCGGAAAAGAAGGTTTGATGTCCATGGGAAGACCGATCATCCCGAAATAATTCTGCAGGAAATCTTCTCCCACGGCATTATAAGGCCTGTAACTTTCAATGCCAACCGGGTTGCCCAGTTTTCCCAGAAAACCGTCCACCATTTCGAAGGTATAGCCGGCTGCCCTGGCAATGGTCGTAGGCGGCACACTGCTCCCATCCCTCAGCGCAATGGGCCTCATCATGGCATCGTAATCGAAGCTGGTATGTTCGCCCTGCCATGGAGCCCTGGAGGAAAGGGTCAGTGCATTCTGCAGCTGCCGGTAATCGAACAGCGTTATCTCGGGAGCCTTGGCAAACAGGGTTAGCCATAGCTGCTCGGCATAGCGGTCCAGATAGAAGGCTCCGCCCGGATCCACCCAGCCGCCGCCATTCCTGCCCGGGGCAATATTCTCAAAGTACCTGAAAATAAGATAGCTCTCGTAGGGCTGCAGGTGCTGGGCGCTGAAAACTGCGTCACGGGTTTCGGTTCCGGTATAAATGCCATCGAAAATCTTTGGCTCGGCCTCCAGATTAAAACCCAATCCCTGGAAATGTTCATACCAGTTCGGGTACTTGATCACTACCTTCACCTTAGGATTCACCGCCTTAGCTGGCTTCACGATCAGGTCTTCAGCCGCCTCCTTCATCAGGTTCAGCCGGTAATCGGTCCAGCTCTGTGCGCCCTTGGCCTTGATGCACAAATCGCACTTGCAGTCCGTGAAAAAGAAATCATCGAGGATGAACTCATCGAAATGACGGGCGGTATACTCGGCAATCTGCTTCGCCTTCTCCCTCTGTTCCGGATTGGTATAGCAGAAGGTCTCAAAATGGTTCCGCTCATCCATGGTAAACGTAATCCCGCCTGCCACCTTCACCCCTTTCGACTCGAAGAATTTTTTCGCCCCTTCGAGGGTTTTCTCATCCACAATGATCTTGTCGCGATGCGTTTCGAGGTATATCTTGTCTACCTTCAACTGCTGACTGATCTTCTCCCAGGTGGCCGCCAGCTTGTTCAGGTCCGACATTTCACGCACCTCATACGCGCGCGCATATATGGCTACGGAAAAGTTCCTGTAGTTCCCGGGCTTCTGGGCAAAGGTTTGTGCCATAATGAGCAACCCTGCACAACATAATATGGGTTTCATCAGATTAGATTTGAAAGGTTGAAATAATCAACTGTTTCTGCCTCTATTTAATATTTATCTCGCAGCTGTTGCGGATATCGCGTGAAGAAGTGCCGGCCATCAGTTTGTACTTGCCCGGTGAAAGAACCCATTGCATGGATTTTTCATCAAAATAGGAAAGGTTGGATACGTCCACTTCCATTTTCACCTCTAATTCCTTGCCGGCAGGAACCATCACTTTTTTGAATGCCTTCAGTTCCTTGGCAGCCTTCATCACCTTTGGTTCCATATCGCTTACGTACAGCTGAACGGTTTCCATGCCGTCTTTCTTTCCGCTGTTCTTCAGCTTCAGGCTAATTTCTATCTTGTCGCCCGCTCGGTATTCCTTTTTGTCGGTTTTCATTTTCCCGTATGCAAAGGTGGTGTATGACAGGCCGTAGCCGAAGCAATACTCGGGATTGATGTTTTTTGTATCGAACCAGCGGTAACCCACCAGGATACCTTCCTTGTACACGGCTGTGCTGTCGCCGGGGAATGTGCCGAGCGCATGGGCAGGCGACTGGTCCAGGGATGCGGGAAGGGTAAAAGGCAGCTTGCCGGAAGGATTCACCTTGCCAAGGATCACATCGGCCAATGCATGTCCGCCTTCCGAACCGTTGAACCACGACCATAGAATGGCCGAAGAGGAGGCATCGGCGGTATGTAGATCCAGGGGAGCTCCTGCCACAATCACGATAATGGTATTTTTATTGGCTGCACAAACTGCCCTGATCAACTCATCCTGACCGAAAGGCAGGGCAAGCGAGGTGCGGTCGGTGGCTTCAGTTTCCACATCATGATTGGTGCCGGCAAAGAAGATCACCACAT
>JAKAMP010000324.1 GCA_021812865.1 Bacteroidota bacterium
CAGACATGGAATTGCCATTTTCAGTGCTTATCCAATCGCAAGAAAAGGTGTTTTGATCTTCGAAGAAAACTTCAATCTGGCCATATACGCTGATATTGTAGCACAGCACGATACCTTCAGGGTTTACAACTGTCATCTTCAATCGATCAGGCTGCTCAAAAAGAATCTGGATTTTCTCGACAGCATGAAATTTGAATACAGCGAGAAGCAGGTAGGCGAGATCAGGGATATTTCGGTAAGGCTTAAGGATGCCTACATTAAGCGGGCACAGCAGGTAGACATGATCGCCATGAACATTAACCGGTGCAGGCATCCACTGATCATCTGCGGAGATTTTAACGATACCCCGATTTCCTATACCTACCATCAGCTCAGCAAGAACCTGAAGGATGCCTTCATGGAAGAAGGACGCGGATTCGGTCATACCTACCAGAGTTTTTTTCCGCCGGTGCGGATCGATTATGTTCTGCACAGCAGCCGGTTCAGCTGCCTGGGCTTTGCCACAATACGAAGAAATTATTCCGATCATTACCCGCTGGTGGCACGGTTTCAACTCAATCCGGCCAACTGAAAACGGATCAGAAGGGCAATTTTGTCAGTTCAACATTGCCTCCTGATAGAATAATGCCGGTTTTTACTCCCCTGAACAGATGCGGGTTGAGCATCACGGCTGCCAGGGGCACGGCGGAAGATGGTTCAATGATGATCTTCATCCGTTCCCACACCAGGCGCATGGCTTTCACAATGGTTTCTTCATCCACCAGCAGGATATCGGTTACATTGTTCCGGATGATCTCAAAGGTCATACTGCCAAGGGAGGTGAGCAGCCCGTCGGCAATGGTTTTGGGACTCACCGAAGGTTGTATAATGCCTGAATGGAAGGAACGGTGAGCATCGTCGGCATTCTTAGGCTCTGCGCCATATACGATCACCCTCTCTTTTATGGCTTTGGCCGAGATGGAGGTTCCGCTGAGCAGTCCGCCGCCTCCCACAGGTGACAATACAATATCCAGATTGGGCACTTCTTCCAGCAATTCCTTACAGGCTGTGCCCTGACCGCTGATCACCCTGAAATTGTTGTAGGGGTGAACAAAGGTAGCGCCGGTTGCCTGCACCAATTTGTCGAGGGTTTCTTCCCTGGCCTGCTGCGTAGGCTTGCAGAAGGTGATCTGTGCGCCATATCCTGCCACCGCTGTTTTTTTGATCTCCGGAGCGTTCTCAGGCATCACGATGTATGAAGGAATACCTCTCATCCGCGCAGCAAGGGCAAGAGCCGCAGCATGATTTCCTGATGAATGCGTGGCTACGCCTTTTGATGCTTCCTCAGGAGTAAGGGAAAATACCGCATTGCTTGCACCGCGGAACTTGAAGGCACCCACCTTCTGAAAGTTTTCGCACTTAAAATACAATTCACATTGTACGATCTGGTTGATGCTCTGGTTGGTCAATACAGGGGTTTTGTGGATAAACGTCCTGATGCGGTTGTGGGCTTCCACGATATCCTTAAAGGAAGGGATGAATTCGGACATAGGATTAATTTGAGCCTAAAAATAATGAAAAATCTTCTTGGATGATCTCTCCACAGTGGTTAAAAGGAAGGGCAGTATGGGATCAATCCCGTATGCTGAGTTTTATAACATCTCTTTTGATGAGAAGGGGCAGGATCAAATTGATAATTTTGGCTGACCAAATTCAATACAGAATGAAAAAGTTCGATCCGGCCTGCAATATCCAGGATCTCCGTCAGTTCGGAGAATTCGGGGGAGTCAATCCTTCCATCTGTGATTCATCCACCTATACCTTTCTGAAAGCAGAAACGATGGAGGAGACCTTTCATGGAGAGACACAGGGTTGTTTCCTGTATTCACGGCACTGGAATCCCAGCAACCGGTACCTGGCCGAAGCATTGGCGGCAATGGAAGGCACGGAAGAAGCCTGGGTTACCGCTTCGGGAATGGCGGCCATCACCTGTGCCCTACTGCAGGTATGCAGCGCCGGAGACCATATCATCACCAGCGTGACAACCTATGGAGGCACCTATGCTTTTCTGAAAAATTACCTTCCTAAGTTCCGCATCGAGGTGAGTTTTGTGAATATCAGTGATCTGAAAGCAGTGGAAGCTGCCATCCGGCCAAACACCAAAGTGATATACACCGAATCGCTAACCAATCCCCTGTTGCAGGTATCTGATATCCCTGCCCTAAGCCGGATTGCCCGCCAGCATGATATTCAACTGATGGTCGATAATACTTTCTCGCCCATGATCATTTCTCCATACCAGCTGGGCGCCGATATCGTGGTGTACAGCATGACGAAGTTCATCAATGGGAAGAATGACTGCGTAGCGGGTGCGATATGCGGTACAAAGAAGTTTGTGGATTCGCTTTCCGATGTCAATACCGGTACAGCCATGCTGCTGGGCCCGGTGCTTGATCCGCTGCGTTCTTCATCCATTCTGAAAAACCTGAATACCTTGCATATACGCATGAAGCAGCATAGCAAAAATGCCAGCTATCTTGCAGGGAAGTTCAGGGAACATGGCCTGGCGGTTACTTATCCCGGCCTGCCCGATCATCCCCAGCACGATCTGATGAAATCGCTCATGAATGAAGAGTTCGGTTTCGGCGGAATGATGGCAATCGACCTGGGTTCCCATGAAATGGCAAGTAAGCTGATGCAGGACTGGCAGGCGTCCGATGTGGGGTACCTGGCGGTGAGCCTGGGATACTTTAAAACATTGTTCAGTGCATCTGGCAAGAGCACTTCCTCTGAGATTCCTGAAGATGTGCAGAAACTCATGGGGCTGAATCCCGGACTGGTTCGTCTGTCGGTTGGCATAGACAATAACATTGAGCGTTCTTGGGAACGGATGGTGGCCTGCATGAAAAATCTGCATTTGATATAAGGGACAATTGGTTTTTGTTCCTGAACAAAGCCAGTCTCAGGTTGTTTTTCATGAAAACCATTTGCTATGGCATTCACATTGGAAATTGGGAGCAAAGCACCTCATTTTGAGCTGCCTGCCACCGATGGCAAAACCTATTCGCTTAGCCAGTTTGACCAGGCGCATTACCTGGTCATATTTTTTACCTGCAACCATTGCCCTTATGTGATCGGTTCAGATGAGCTGACGCGCCGGACTGCAATGAAATTTGCCCCAAAGGGAGTGACATTCATCGGCATCAATTCCAACAGTCCGAACACCTATCCCGAGGATGATTTCCCTCACATGGTGAGCCGTATGGAACAGTTCCGTTTTCCCTGGCTCTATTTGTATGACGCCACACAGGAAATTGCCAGGATATACGGGGCATTGCGAACACCTCATTTTTACCTGTTTAATCAGGAACGTAATCTTATCTATACAGGTCGTGGAGTTGATTATCCGCGTGATGCATCAAGGGTTACGGTGAATGACCTTGACCGGGCGCTTACAGAGCTTACGGAAGGACGACCCATCAGCGTGGAAATGACCAATCCCATTGGCTGCAATGTGAAATGGGACGGGAAGGATGCACATTGGATGCCGGCCGATGCCTGCGACCTGGTATAGACCAAACAATTTCCCGGTATCAGATTATGCCTGGTTAACCGGATCGGTGCTACCCCGGGAGGGATTTTAAAAGCTGATTGTATTTAAATTTTAAACCACTGTTGTCCGACTAAAAATAACAAATTAGCCTTTTCGATCAGTAAATCACTGACTATCAGATCATGAAATTTGTATTTCATAATACACCTCCCCTGAAAATTTAAGCTTAATTGTGTGGGAGGTGGCGATTTAGATTTGTTGTTAAAACCTCGTTTGGTGCTGCGTAGTAGCTCATATACATCAAGCAAGCGGATTAAGTGAATGCGAACCAATGATGCAACAACGGAGAAAGCCTTTTTTGCCTGGCTTATTTTCTGTATTACCGTCAGCTGCAGCTGTGCTATAAGGGTACACCAACCCTGCGTTAACATTCTCGCCAAAAAAATAATGCAACGGAAAGGTTTGCTTCATTTTTTTAAACAGCAATTCATACCCCATCTTTTCTTATACAGAAATGCAACTTCTTCATCTTCTATCTCAATATTATTTGTTAAAAATTCATAATATCGGTTTTGATCGTCCTGGTAACGGACTCTTCTTAACTGGAGCTTTTAGGTTTCTTTCATGTTATTCTTCCCATTTTCATCCTCGGGATTGTATTCCAGTTCAATAATCTAATCGCTTAACACTTTTTCCT
>JAKAMP010000325.1:0-1424 GCA_021812865.1 Bacteroidota bacterium
ATGTGTTCAAGCATTCCTGTGGTTCCGTGGAACCCCTGATGGATTTGTTCATTGAGTCGGGGTTCGATGTGATCAACCCGGTTCAGATTAATGCGGCGGGAATGGATCCGAAAACACTGAAGAAGAAATATGGCAGCCAGGTTACTTTCTGGGGAGGCGGGGTAGATACGCAAAAAGTTCTTGCTTTTGGAACTCCTGCCCAGGTTGAAAAACAAGTGCTGGAATTGTGTGAAATTTTCTCGGCGGGCGGCGGGTTCGTGTTCAATACGGTGCACAACATTCAAGCTAATGTGCCGGTAGAAAATATCGTTGCCATGGTAAATGCAGTTAAAAAATTCAACGGAAAAATGTAATTTTTCGCCCTGATTCCTGATCAAATGTGAAACATGCGATGTAAATCCGTACAATGCTGAACATATGGAAAATCTTCTCTCTCAGATTGCCTATTGTGTGGAATTTGGCAAAATCAACAAGCTTTCGCCTTACCCTCCCGACATGAAGGGGATGGATGGAGCGGATGAGCTGACCCGTCAAGCCCTCGATGCCGGCGTTCATCCCAATGAGATCCTCACCGGAGCTCTGGTAAAAGGCATGGAAAAAGTAGGCATCAAGTTCCGCGAAAACAAGGTGTTTGTCCCCCAGGTGCTGATGTCGGCAAAAGCCATGAGCACCGCCATGATGCACCTGAAACCCTTCTTCGTTTCGGGCGACGTAAAAAGAAAAGGCATCTTCATCATCGGCACAGTGGCCGGCGACCTCCACGATATTGGCAAAAACCTCGTGGCTATGATGGTGGAAGGCAACGGTTTCGAGGTAATTGACCTGGGTACCGATGTGAAATCCGAAAAATTCATACAGGCGCTGCAGGAACACCCGGGAAGTGTAGTGGGACTTTCTGCTTTACTCACCACCACCATGGTAAACATGGAAAAAATGGTGAAAGATATCAAGGGAGCCGTCCCGGGAACAACGGTGATGATTGGCGGAGCCCCCGTGAATAATGATTTCTGCCTGAAGATCGGGGCCGATTTTTACTCCCCTGACCCCCAGGGCGCAGTGGAATATTTGTCGCGGAAAGTGGCCTGATCTCACGCCTCCGGCCAATTCAAATCTTTTTCGAGCCACGAAACTGCGGCAGGGGAAATTCAATTCCCCCTCCTGTATTTCAGATTAGGGCATTCCTCTCGTTCTATTGCATTGATACAGCTGTACCTCAATGCCGGACTGCCAAAACATTGAGTAATTGACCTGAAAGAAAAATCTTCCCTCGACATTGGTCAAAGTTTCCTGAAGGTCTGATGTCTGAAAATAAAAATAAGCTATATTTCGGTCCTTGATCTATGCCCTGAGTAAAATTCACAGGAACACCAAAGCAATCGGGGCTTTATATATTGTCCCTGTTTAGATTTTAAAAGACTAATACA
>JAKAMP010000325.1:1434-4228 GCA_021812865.1 Bacteroidota bacterium
ACCGCGTTGCAATCCATTGGTTTTCTTCCGACGCTCAGGAAAATTGCCTTTTTTCTCCTCTCCCTGCTGGTTTATCCTGCACTCTACCTCTCGACTGCGTTTTTGGTACTATTGGCCTATTGCTGCGGACTGGCGGGCAGGAAAAAGATGGTGAAACAGCTCACCCTGGTATGGACCCGGACGGTGCTTGTCATTCTCCTGAAAAAACTAAGCATCAGGGGCATGGAAAACCTTGATCCTGAACGTAAATATCTCATCATTGCCAATCATGCCAGCGCTTTCGACATCAACGCCATTATGCGCGTTTGCCCCGATGTTTCCTGGTTCGGACGCGAGCACCTGTTGAAGATACCTTTGTTCGGACAGTTCTTGAGAATGCTGAATTATATTCCCATGAAGACTGATGGATACAGGAACACCAAAAACATGATCGGCCAGCTGGTCAAAAACTCCGGTGAGTATAACATTGCCATATTCCCTGAAGGTACACGCACCCTGGACGGAAAACTGTCAAGGTTCCACAAGGGCTTCATCTATATCATCCGCCAGGTCGATATCGATGTGCTACCTGTTACCCTCAATGGCTTTTACCGACTGAAACCCAAAAACAGGTTTACCATTGACTTCACCGCTAAAGTGAGTGTTACCATTCACCCTGCCATTTCAGGCGAAAGCCTAAAAGCAAAAACAGACGATGAAATCACGGCCCTGGCAAGAAATGCCGTATTATCCGATTTCAGGGAAATATAAAAATGCTGCACCCGGTTCTCCATCAATATATATTCCATTCAACCCGCTAACCTTTATTCAACAAATGATCATGGAAATCAGCAAGAGCGAAAAGTGGGTATTCATCATTAACCCGGTGGCCGGAAATGGTTTCGGGAAAAGCATGGTGAATAAGGTCAGGGAAATGATTGCCAAGCATGGCATTGATGCCGATCTTACCGTAACCGAAAGGAAAGGTCACGCCACCGAGCTGGCAAAGGAATATGCTGGTAAGGGATACCGGTACATTGTGGGCGTGGGCGGCGACGGAACATTGAATGAAATTGCGCGTTCATTGGTGAATAATAATGAGGTGGTGGTCGGAATTATCCCGGCTGGTACCGGGAATGATTTCATACAGATTCTGGGATTCCCCGATCGCTTCAACGATGCGGACTGGCAGAACTTTTTCAGCAGAAATATTATTCCCATGGATGTTGGGGAATGCAACGGTAAGATATTCCTGAACGGCATGGGGCTTGGTTTCGATGCAGAAGTAGCGGCAAAGAATTATGACAAGGATGGAAATCCGAAGAAGGGAAACAAAAACAAGTACATCTGGCATATCGTAAAAACACTCCTTTTCTTCAGGGAAAAGAAAGTGGCCATTGGCACCAATGGAAGTACCAGCCACAGTAACTGTTTCATCAATACGGTTGCCATCGGCCGGAGATTTGCCGGAGGTTTTTTTCTTACACCGGGCGCCATTGCAAACGATGGATTGCTGGATGTATGCATGATCAGAAAACTCAACCTGGTGCAGAGGTTCCGCATTCTTCCCAAAGTACCCAAGGGAACCCATATCCATGACCGGAAGATTCATTACTACCAGACCCGCAACCTGTCTATGAAATTCCCCATGGAGGTTCCGTTTCATGTGGACGGCGAACTTTTCTATTCCTCCGATTTCAATATTTCCATCCTGCCCAAAGGCATCAGGGTGATTTATAATCCTGCGGGTAACCATTTCTTCCGGGTGGCTGAGCAATTGAACTGAAAGGATGAAGGAATACATCGTTTTTATAGACCTCGACAAGACCCTGCTCAGGGTGAACAGCGGTGTCGGACTGATCAAAGCCGCCTACCTGAAAAAACTCCTGCCCGCAGGCAAACTGCTTCAAGGGTTCTTCTTTGCCCTGCTCCATAAATTGAACCCCAGGGATGATCAACGCATCATCAGCCGGATGGCAGATTGGCTCGCAGGCCACTCTGAAAAAGAAATAGCGGATCTGGTAATGGAAGTTTTCAATGCACAGCTGGCCAGCCAGGTACGGCCTGAAATGATCAAGGAGATTGACCGGCACAGAAAACAAAATGCCAGGCTGGTAATCCTGTCCTCTGCTTTATGCCCCGTTTGTTTTGCCTTCACCGGGTTTCTTCATCTGGACGATTTTATTTGCTCGGACTTCGAAATCGTTGACGGCGTTTATGCATCGAATAACGAGGGAAGAATTTGCTTTGGGGAGGTAAAAATGCATAAATTAATGGACTATTGCCGGAACAACCACTTCAGTTTGCATGAAGCCTGGTATTATGCCGATTCTTATTCCGATCTGCCAGCCCTCGCTGCGGTGGGTCACCCCGTTTGCATTAATCCCGGCCCCAGGCTGAGGAGCATCTGCAGAAAATCAGGATGGGAAATCCGCAGATTTACATAGGGAACGGGACCCACGATCTGCTCATATTTGCTCAGTTTTTCGTTTTGCCAAGCCACATCAGGGCGTCCATTACGAGCGTATCCTGTACCGGATTATCAAAAGTGCGCGACAGATCCCTGTTCTGGTGATGGTAATCAATGTCGTTATGCCCCATGTTGAGGTAGATCATACGGTACTTCACATTGGTCCACACCACAGGGTAAAAGCCGCTGTGCCATATCTCATTCGGTTTAGGCCCCGTGCCAAGCGGGTAACTGGAAGAATCGATTGACAGGAGTATGCGGATATCGGGATTCTTCCTGAGATCGTTTGTCCATTTGTACCATTCATTGGCCGATGCCCTGAAGGTATCGGGCAGGTTCCTTGTG
>JAKAMP010000326.1 GCA_021812865.1 Bacteroidota bacterium
TTTACCGGTCTTCTTTTGATTGTACTTTTCTTTTACCCGGCGCGTACCATCTTTGAATCGAACCTTCGTTCAAACTTCGACTTCTGGAAGGACCTGCAATATGGGAAGTACCTCAGGCACCTCGAATCGGACCTACATATGCTGCCCGATTCGGCAACCTTTCTCCATGCCGGATACAATGCGCCCCTGGTATATTACAGAACTTATTACAACCGAGAAAAACACAAGAATTTCGACATCAGGTATTCTCTCATGGACAGGAAATTTTTCACAGGATCGATCGTGATCACCTGCCAGGAAAATCAGGTTCACTTGCTTGATAGCGTTTACAATGCCCGGGAAATCAACCGCGATATGGGATTCAGCATGCTCCGGATATCAGGGAAGAAAAATCCTTAGCTTTTTATCATTTTACTTATCCTGCCGTTTTTCATATCTTTCATTTCTGCAGGAAATCAGGTAACTTTATAGAAAGATATACCGTTGCCGTTATGAATCCTGAAGAACTGCTTTCCGAAATTCAGGCCTATTGCCGGTCACATTATCATGAGGACAATGTAAAAAAGTACAGCCGCTATTTCAGGGAAGGGTACGATGCGTATGGCCTCTCCCAGGATGAACTGTATTCAAAAAAGGATCAAATACTTGCCCGGCCCGGAATTACCCTTGACCTTCTGGTACAGGCAAGTTACCTGCTGTTACAGCAGCCGAAGTATGAAGAGACCTCGTTTGCCATCGTTCTGCTGAGGTCATTTCCGGGCTCCCTGACCCGAAATTCCTTCCGGGCAATTGAGAAGTGGTTCCTTCTGGGCATCAGGAACTGGGCCCATGCCGATGTAATCGGCGGGGAACTGTTGTCGCCCTTGCTGGAGAAAGGGATTATCACCCTGGCTGACCTGGAAAGTTGGCGTGAAGCAGTCAACAAGTTTCAGCGTAGAGCAGTACCGGTATCCCTGATCAAGTTGCTGAAGCAAACAAAGGATTTTGACCCGTTTTACCGGTTGATCGAACCTATGATGTTGGATCCTGAAAGGGAAGTTCACCAGGGTATCGGCTGGTTTCTGCGCGAAGCATGGAAACTGAAAAAAAAAGAAACCGAAGATCTCCTTCTCAGATGGAAAGACAAGGCCCCCCGGCTGATCTTCCAGTATGCCTGCGAAAAAATGAGCCCTGAGGAAAAACTCCGGTTCAGGAAAAGCAGGTGATCTGTTCTTCCGTAAAAAATGCAGCGCTGCATGCTGCACGACAGGTATCCATATACGCCGTTGTGCCTGTACATTCATTAACTTGTAGAATTCAGCAGTAGTTTTGAAAATTCTTATAAATAACCTGAATTAACCGTCATATGATAAATCCTGAAGCCTTTTTCAAAATCAGTTACGGGTTATACCTCGTAAGCTCCGCTAACGGGACTAGAAGAAGCGGGTACATCTCGAACACGGTATTCCAGGTAACTGCTGAACCACCGCAGTTCGCCATTGCCTGCTCAAAGAACAATTATACATCAGAGATCATTTCTGCTGCCGGAAAATTTGCCGTCTCTGTATTAAAGATGGATGCCGGGGCTTCGCTGATTGGCACTTTCGGTTACCGCAGCGGGAGGGAATCAGACAAGTTTGCAGGGATGGTGCTGAAGACGGGCGTTACCGGAGCTCCCATAGTCATGAATGATGCCCTTGCCATTATGGAGTGTACTGTGGTTCAGACCATCGACCTGGGAACGCATCTTTTATATATTGCGAAGGTGGAAGCGGCTGAACTGATCGATCCAGGCGCCGAGCCATTGACCTATGCCCATTACCGGTCGGTAAGGAAGGGCAAAGCCCCGAAAAATGCTCCCACATATATTGATCCGGAAAAACTGGAAGCCAGGTTAAAACAGCCCCGTTATCCAAGCTATTACTGCCCGGCCTGTGGCTATGTGTATGTCCCGGCCAATGGCGACGAAGCCTCGGGTATACCGCCGGGCACTCGTTTTGAGGATCTTCCCGATGACTGGGTTTGCCCGGTGTGCGGTACACCGAAAGAAGATTTTGTGATAAAAACTATTTGACCAAATATATCCACCTAAAACAAAAACATATGAATAAGAGCATAAAAGGAACCCGCACAGAACAGAACCTGCTTAAAGCCTTTGCAGGCGAATCGCAGGCCAGGAACCGCTATGACTATTTCGCCTCAAAGGCCAAGACCGAAGGCTATGAACAGATTTCGGCCCTGTTCCAGAAAACCGCGCTTCAGGAAAAAGAACATGCAAAAAGGTTTTTCAAATTTCTCGAAGGAGGGATGGTTGAAATCACCGCCAGCTATCCAGCCGGCATAATCGGCACCACCATGGAAAACCTGAAAGCAGCCGCGGATGGGGAACATGAGGAATGGTCGGTACTGTATCCCGGATTTGCCGAAATCGCAAAGGAGGAAGGATTCCCCGAGGTGGCCACTGCTTTTAAAATGATCGCCAAAGTGGAAGCAGAGCATGAAAAACGCTACCGCAAACTCCTGCAGAACCTCGAAACCGGCGAAGTATTCCGGAAGAAAGAAAAAGTGAGGTGGGAATGCCGCAACTGCGGTTACGTTCATGAAGGCGATAAAGCCCTCGATACCTGTCCCGCCTGCCTGCACCCGCAATCCTTCTTCGAAGTGAAGGAAGAAAGCTATTGACAGGCATAAATACATTCTTTTTTACCCAAGTAAACCGATAAACGGAAGTTTAATATTTCTAAGCCTGGCCCTGTTGCAATTCAACAAGCAACATGGACAGGCTTCTTTTTTGTATTTATCACTACTATACAAGCGCTTACGCAACTTTTCAGGCGGCACACTCATCTTATTCCTGAACAACCCTTTCAACCGCCTGACTATGAAAAAAATCTACATTGCTGCATGGTTCATCCTGATCTCCATTGTGTACTTTCCACGGGAATCCTATGCGTACAGCTGGCTATATGTGTTCGATCCGCATACCTTCGCCGGTTCGGGACAGGGATCAATAGACGAGGCTTTGATCACTATAGAGCCCAAGGGCATATACGCCGAGTATACCCTGTATCTCACTTTTTCTGCAAAGGGACTTAACCTTGGACCAAACGACAGCCTGGAAATATCCTATTACTTCAGCCTGCCATCCCAGGCTATTGTGCATGACTCCTGGCTCTGGGTGGACGATTCCATCGTTAAAGCAC
This sequence comes from Bacteroidota bacterium, assembly GCA_021812865.1. Lineage (GTDB taxonomy): Bacteria > Bacteroidota > Bacteroidia > Bacteroidales > JAAYUG01 > JAKAMP01. The sequence goes on from JAKAMP010000326.1 coordinate 3,183, forward strand.
GCCTCATGGACCGTTGGAGCGCCTGGACCATCTATGAAGGAATTGTGAAACGTCGTCGCGATCCAAGCGTGCTTTACAAGGACTGGCAAAATAATTACCAGCTGCGCATATATCCTCTTATGGGCAATGCCACCCGAAAGGTGAAAATTTCCTTCCAGGCCCCATCCGACTGGTCTGCCAGGTTTGTTACATACCCGCTCCCACTCGATATGCTTGCTTCCTCACTTATTCCCACGAACCCTGTGCGGCTGCTGGCAAAGGTGAACGACCAGTGGCGCCAGCCCTCCATCCCCGGATACAGCGATATCCGATTCAGTCCGGCAATATCTGATTTCCCCGGTTTCATGGAAGCCTTCCTCCCTCCTGCCAGTGTCCAGAACCAGATGAACGTTTCCTATGCCAGTCCCATGCAGAACGGGATTTATCTCAACCGTTACCCGTCGGACTCAAACGAGGGTTATTACCAGTTGGCTTTTCTTCCGGCAGAAGTATTTAATATCCAAAAGCCGAAAAAAGTGCTCGCCATGTTTGATTTCGAAGCAGAGAATAGCTATCAGACCAATGGAAACCAGGTATATTCAGCCTTCAGAACCATTCTGTGCAACAGTCTTTCATCCCGCGATAAATTCAATATTCTGTTTTCGGCTGAAGACAATCCTGTATTGACATCCGATGCCTGGATAAACGCAGATTCGGCTAGCCTGCAGCATATTTTCAACAAAATCGGCGACAAACCCGTAAGAGATTACACCAGCCTGAAAAAATACCTTGAGGCTGCCATCCGCTTCATCCGGAACAACGGGAATGACGGAGAAATTATGCTTTTCACCAATTCCGACAATTATTTTGAAACCGACGCAGCTAACGATTTCATCAACGATCTGAACAAAACCGGGAAATTGCCCAGGATCACCGTGATCGATTTCTATGAACTTTGGTATAACTGGAAAAACATCAACGGGTATTACTACCGGGGCAATCAGTATCTGTACACCTTGCTCTCGCGGCAGACCGGTGGCAATTATTTCCAATACAACTACTGGGA
>JAKAMP010000327.1 GCA_021812865.1 Bacteroidota bacterium
GAACAAGAAGTTCGGCGAGCGAGGTGGTATTGATCAGATTAATTCCGAATACCTGTATCGATTCCTGCTGAAGTAAAAGATGGTAATTCATTATTGCATATTTTTTGAATGGATAGAATGGTCGATTTGAACATATTTTTTCTAAGGCCAGGATTCAGCATGGCGCTTCCAATAGAGTACTTGCTGATCCCGCATGGTCGGATACCCTGCTGGTGCAAACTTCTGCTGAAGAGCAGAGCAGCCTGTTTCTCCCTTTTCACTTCTGCAATGACGAGGGATGGTAATACCAACCGGTAATCTTGGTAAAGCCATTCAGGCGAAGTGTCAACGGTAACCCGTTCCTTCCTTTCCTTATGAATCAATGTGATGCGGTTAAAATTTGTCCACGTCTGGGGTTGCAGGTTTTCAGGGGAGAATACCGTGTTTCTTTTTATAAACATACGCGAAGCCTCGTCAAATTCCGACAGTATCTCCGTTACTTTTTCCCTGTTTTTGATTGTCCGGTCCTGGTTTGATTTAAACTTCACCTCCAGAAACATGGCACCGGTAGAAGTATATTCCCTTATCCTGACTTTATAGCGGTTCAAATGCCCGTTGTGATGGGCATAATACATGGCATATTCGCGAGTATCGAAATACAAACTGCGGTATGGCTGATTGACATATCCGTTTACCATCAGAATATCATACTCACTTGTAAGATTCTTCAGAATCCCCGCCAGGGTCTGCGCATGAAAGATATATTTCTGGTCTATCCGGTTGAACAGTTTGACTTTCTCAGCCTCCTCCAGTCCGATGAAGGAAAACCTGCCCGTGATCGCATTTACCTCTTCTAAAAGTCGGATTTGGTTCATTTTCCACTATGTACACAAAAATATAATAATAACGCCGGGTTTTTATTAATTTACCAGCTAAATGTATTGTATATTTATCCAATTTCAGATCAATTTAAACATTTTTTATTCATGGCCAAATATCGCTGCATTGTGTGTGGTTATATCTATGACCCTGCTGAAGGTGACCCTGACAGCGGTATCATACCGGGTACTCCATTTGAGCAGATTCCGGATAACTGGTCATGCCCGGTATGCGGGGTGGCTAAGGCCGATTTCGTGCCTGCTGACTAATTTCAGCGGCTATGTAATTCATCAATACTATTTTCTGGAACATAAAATCATGCACTCTTTTCCGGCTATTTTCTTTCTGTTATCCGGTCAAAGAGCAGTTGCAACAAATAGATCATGCTGTATTCCATTCATTCCAATGGAATTACCTGGATGTGCATTCTGCCGTTTCATGCTTTATAACAATTCTCGTGCTGTTTCCTGTCGCTTAAATTGCCTTATTTTTAAGGAATAATTTGACTTTTACTTTATGAAACATACTATTGTTCTTCTTCCGGGCGACGGTATTGGAGTGATCGTGCTGAATGAATCTGTTCGCGTACTGAAAAAAGCCGGCTTCGAGGCTGATTATATATATGGTGATATTGGTTGGGAATTCTGGAAGAAGGAGGGCAATGCCCTGCCTGAACGTACGATAAAACTACTGGCACAGCATAAAACAGCGTTGTTTGGCGCCATTACCTCCAAACCAAAGGACGATGCCGTTGCAGAACTGGATACTTCCCTGAAAGACAAAGGTTTCACTTATTCTAGTCCCATTGTGGGCATGCGCCAGCTATTCAATCTCGATATTTGCATCCGGCCCTGCAAATCATATAAAGGAAACCCCCTTAATTTTGTGCGCAGGGGAAGAACCGGAGCCATTGAAGAACCTGCAGTGGATGTGGTTATTTTCAGGCAAAATACAGAATGCCTGTACTCAGGCGTGGAGTGGTCCAATCCTCCCGACCCGGTGTACCAGGCATTTATGACGCATCCAAAATTCAGGCAGAATTTCGGAAATGTGCCGCGTGAGGATCTCGCCATCTCGTCCAGAATCTTCACCAGGAAAGCAACCGAAAGAATCCTGATGGCTGCCTTTGAGCATGCGGCTAAATATGGGTATAAATCGGTAACCGTTTGCGAAAAGCCAAATGTAATCAGGGAAACATCCGGACTAATGCTTAAACTGGCGAAGAAAATCCAGAAAGAAAAATTTCCGTCGATTGCGCTATGGGATACCAACATCGATGCACAAATGATGTGGCTTACCAAGAATCCGGAAGATTATGGAGTGATTGTAGCCGGAAACATGTTCGGTGATATCGTGTCGGATGGATTTGCAGGACTGATTGGTGGTCTCGGATTTGCAGCCAGCGCTAACCTCGGTGAGCAGGTGGCAGTGTTTGAGCCTACCCATGGCTCTGCCCCCAAATACGCAGGGTATCCCATACCCATTGTCAATCCAATTGCCATGATCGAAGCCGCTTGTCTGATGCTGGACCATTTAAGCGAAACCGATAAGGCATCCCGCATAAGAAACGCGATCAAACAAGTGATTGCCGAAGGGAAAGTGCGGACCTATGATATGATGCGTTTTACTGGTTCCCCCGACGTAATTGATAAAGGAGCTGCATCCACGGTCAAAATGACTGATGCTATTATTGAAAAATTATAACCATACACTCGAAAAAATACTCCTATATGTCTATGCTTGATCAGGTATACAGTCTTTGGCCCGAACTGAATTGGATTGAAGATTCTGAATTACGCGATAAAACAGCAAAAACTTGGGAACTCGCCCTTGAGTTGAGCCCGCTTTCACCTGAAGACCTGCATACTATTCCTTTTACCCTCCTTGCCAGTACAAAGGTCTCGTTTATTACTCACAAACGGGCCGTGGTACACCTTTCCAGGGAGTCCGCATTGAAATTCAAAGAATTCTTTGCCGATGAACTCCCGGTAAATATGGATGTACTGATCTCGGGTGCAATCCTCGCCGATGTCGGGAAAATGCTTGAGTACGAAAAGGTGGATGGCAAAACTGTACAATCGGTTTACGGCAAATACCTGAGACATCCCTTTTCAGGGGTTTCTCTCGCCGAAAGATGCGGGCTGCCCCCCGAAGTATGTCACATTATTGCCGCTCATGCCGGTGAGGGCGATCACGTGAAACGCTCGGTGGAAGCATACATTGTTCATCATGCCGATTTCATGTCCTTCCTTCCGTTCAAGGACAGGCTCATACCCTGAGATTTTATCCAAAGTCAAAAAAGTTTATTTTTGTTCTGGAAAAGTGCGAAAGATGCTATTCCAGGAATTGTTTTATTCCTTTTAATCGATAAGGATAAGGCTATGCAAGTTATTGGTTTTGATATACATAAGAATGTAAATCACTGCAGGAAGGACTGGTTTATTGCCGCTGCATTTTTCCTTTCATGTATTTCTACGGGTGCCTTGTCACAGGAAACAGATACTATTCCAGGGGACATATTCGAGGGAACCGATATTCTGCAGATCAAAATCAGGGCTAATTTTGATTCACTTTTCGCCGATGCTGCTGCATCCCGCATTGTGACCCGCGATGCCAGGATTCAGTATGATTCACCTGATGGCAGGGTATGGAAAAACCAGATTAAAATCGAAACCAGGGGCAACTTTCGCATGAGGCCCCAGAACTGCAGTTTTCCTCCTCTCAGGATTTCTTTCCATCAAAACGATACGCTCAGACAACTATTCAGGAAAAATAAAACACTCAAATTGGTCAGCCAATGCCAGTATCAGAATTCTGAATATGAACAATTTCTCGTTCAGGAATATCTGATATATAAACTGTATTCCCTGCTTACCAATTACTCGTTCAGGGTTCGATTGCTCAAAGTGACGTATGTTAACCAGGGATCCGCTTTCGATACGCTAGTCAGGTATTCTTTTGTGGTGGAATCCCCACAAGAGATGGCTAAACGATTAGGATGCAGGAGAATATTTTCAACGAATGTCATGCACGATAAGGTTGATCCCGGACAATACAAACTTTTATGCTTTTTCCAGTACATGGTATCCAACAATGACTGGTCAGTGGCAATTTCGCATAATATTGAACTGCTTCAGAAGGATTCGACTTCCTCATATATCCCGGTGCCTTATGACTTTGACTGGTCCGGAATCATTAAAGTTCCATATAAAGTTCCCTCGTCAAGGGGAATGGAAATTATTCAACCCGATAGAACATTCAAGGGTGAATATACCAGGCGGCGCCAGGTCAGGGATATGATCAGGTATTTCAGGTCCAAGCAGGGTGAATTATATGGCCGGGTTTCATCGTGTGTAGTGCTGGACAA
>JAKAMP010000328.1 GCA_021812865.1 Bacteroidota bacterium
TTCATTTCGACTATTGTATATATGCTCGTTCCCTGATCCTTTCTTCCGCTTGTCAGCCAACTCATAATATTCCATCTGCAAATCAATATTGATCTGCTCCTGCAGTATGTTCAGGTTGTCTGGTATATGCCCGAACAACTCCCTGATCTTGGAATATATATTTTCCGATTCCATTTTTTTCTAAAAAATGCCAGCCTATATAAAGTTATGAAAATCGAAATAATTTCCAAATTTTCACAGGTTAAATCAGCATTAATTAGCTCTTGAAAATTAATGATTTAGCAGAACTTTAATGTATGCTATCCCCTCTGCCACCTCCAGCTTATACCATTTACAATCGTACCAGGACTGTCAAACAGGGTGCTGATGCCAGCGGCTACATAAAAGCAAAAGGAACCGGATAGGTCCCTTCTGTTTGATATGAAATGCAATTTCCGGTTCAATACATCTGATTAATCATCCTTGTCCATATATTTCTATCCGAAACGCTGAACATGTTCTGCTTGCCGTCTTTGGTTATTACATTCAGTCCGTTTGGGATCAGCAGCAATGTATTGAAAAAATGAAGCTCGGATATTTGCTGGGGTAGAATCTCAAGTAAGGATGGATGATTGCTGACTTCGGAAGGCCAGAAAAACAACCGCTGGTTTGTAAGTACAAGTTTTCCTTTACGGGTTGACTCATCAGTGAAATGTTTACTGGCACCTGCCTTCAACACAACTTCATTGGGTTTCATCGCGGGTTTCATGGTTGCTGTATTTAAAATCAGGGTATCTTTATATATTTAAGACGTTTAATTTTATATTTCGTTACACAAATCCCTGATTTTTTTTATGCGCATTCACTACCTGCAGCATGTAGAATTTGAAGATTCTGCCTATATCCTTCGCTGGGCGCAGGAATCTGGATATGAGGTTTCCTGTACACGACTTTACCAGAAGGAACCTTTTCCTCCCATAGACAAAATTGACTGGTTACTGATTATGGGTGGGCCTATGAGCGTAAATGATGAAACTCGCTTTGTGTGGCTTAGACAGGAAAAAGATTTCATTGAAAGATGCATGGCGGCAAACAAGCAGGTAATAGGGTTTTGCCTGGGTGCACAGTTGATTGCATCGGTACTCGGCGCCAGGGTATATTCCAATTCCTGCAAAGAAATTGGCTGGTTCCCTGTGAAAATTCATTCTGCAAATCGCGATTTGAATAATGTATTTCCTTCAGAAATGAATGCCTTTCACTGGCATGGCGAAACTTTTGATTTGCCACAGAATGCCATTCTCTTTGCTTCTTCCGAGGCATGCACCCACCAGGCTTTTCAATATGGCAACCATGTCTGGGCCTTTCAGTTTCACCTCGAAATATTAAAATCCTCCATCGAAAAGCTCATTCGTTTTTGCCCGGAGGATCTCTCCCCGGGTCCCTATGTGCAGTCTGCCGAGGACATAATGGCAATAGTAGCGGAAGCCGGCACCCTGAACGCAATCCTTAGAAAGTTTTTGCAATCCCTGGTTGATTCTGCCGGCCAGTAAACTGCATCTCTTTCACCAACTGGCAAAGGATAAGCGTTGTATGAAGAGAAAGCCAGCTCCATCGAGGATTGACATTGCAAGTACGGGTTTCCGGGATCAGTTTGCCTGGGTATCCCCGAAATTATTCTCTGGCTGGATTTGGCATATCCACCCTGTTTTGACTATTATTATTAAGGATCCGTTGACCTCATTCCCATATATTTTCCCGCTATCCCGCAAAACAAGAAGTCGGTTTTTCATTTATATTTGGTAGAACATAGCTAATGCTCATCTTTTTATCCTGTGAAAGAAATAACTACAAGGGAAATTATCGAGGGAATTTGCTGCAAGGATAATGAGCTGATAAAGATGATTTATAAGCTGTATTTCAGGGATATCCGGTTCTATATTCTGAATAATTCCGGATCGCAGGCTGATGCTGAAGATGTATTTCAGGAAACCCTTGTGGTGATATACAGAAATGCCATTGAGGGGAAGCTGGGGCAACTGGTTCAATTCAATGCCTATTTATATACCATTGCCAAATATATCTGGCTGAAAAGACTGCGTGATAACCTAGGCAACCGGCTGATGTCGCTTGAGGAACGTAAGATTGACATACCCGAGGAAGATTTTCCCGTATCTGAAGTTGAAAGAAGCGTTCGTTTGGGTATTTTTCAGAAACATTTTCTTGACCTTGATGCTGCCTGTCAAAAAATATTGAAACTTTATTTTGGAAAGGTTCCTATGAGAGAGATTGCAAAAATTATGGGATTTAGAAATGAGGAATATGCCAGGCGAAAGAAATACTTATGCCAGAAATCGCTTGCAGACAAGGTCAGGTCCGACCCCGCCTATGATGAATGAATTTTCTAAGGAAAGCAAAGCCGCCTATTCCAGAGGCTATGATCAGGACAATCATTGTAATTCTGACCAGCCATTGATTACGGTTAACGGGCTCTATATTTCCGATGGCAGCGTATCCACTCCAGAAGTAAGGGTGTGCGGTGAGTGGGTCGGCATCCGAAAGGAAACGAAGTTTTGCTTCGCGTAGCGATTCGTCTATACGTTTTCCCTTGGATAGCTCCTGGTAAAAGTCTCTGATCAGTTCAACGCTCGATTTATCCTCTATTTTCCATAGAGACATAAGGATAGAAGGACATCCTGCATACATAAAGGCACGGCCCAGGCTGATTACTCCTTCGCCCTTGCTGTAAATGCCGTTCCCGCTATTGCAGGAACTGAGTACTGCCAGCCTGGCCCTGAGCTTCAGGTTATAGATTTCATAAGTATTGAGAAGGCCGTCATCCAGGCTATCCGTGTCTTCCGAAAAGGCCAGCTTTGAATACAGAGGATTCTCATTGTTGATTATTGTATGCATGGCTAAATGCAGAATGGCATAACGCGGAGCTTCTTTTTTGAAAGCTGTTTCCGTGGCGTTACTTCCAGTCATGATGGTTGAACAGAAATATCTTCCTGCTGTTTCTGCTTCTTCACGCGCACCGGGCAGTGGGGCCAGGTCCTTTCGATAAACGAAGGTTCTTCCTCTTGTTTTCGAAGCTGCCAGTTTCTGAGAATAATCGGGTGCAAAAGCAATCAGTTTGGGATATATTTTTATGTGTGCGTTCCGGTTAAGCATGAGTGAGGCTGAATAGTTATAGCTCACCAGGTTCTCCTTGACTAGGTATGGCAGCCTGGCAAAGTCCAGGCTTTGAAGGTCTGTATCACGAGTGAGAAGGACATCCATTGGAATATAAGCCATGATTCCGTCGGGAATGATAATGAGTTCCTTCCCTTTGATTTTACTTTGATAAGGTTCAAGTAAAAGGGAATATAGCTTGTATCCTGCGTCTTCAAATAACCTGAAGTATTTAAGATTTATGTGTGAAAAGTCGGGATGGGCAAGATAACTGAGGAATAGCTGTATATTCGATCGCAGGTTCGTTGCGTTTTGCCTTATTAGCGAAGCTCCCTCACTATTGATCATAAAAATATACAGGCTACTGTCGGTGAGGGCATACTCAAGAACTGCCTGTTGTTTTTGAAGGGATTTCTGCACGTCGACCAGGTTAATCATGGTATTCCGGTACTTAAGCCTGTAGTATTCAGGATACTTTTTTTCATAGGTCTGAAGAAGGGAATCGTATGTGATCTGAAGTTTGGCAATGCTTATTTCCAGGGAATTGATTCTGTCGGGACCAGCACCAGTTTTTCTCGCTTCATATAAGGCTTCCTTATACCCCGAAATGGTTCTGACCAGTTCCGATTCAAACTTCAGGTTCTGCTCGGGAATGCCTGAATATTGCTTGGCTTCAGCGCTCATCAGGGAAGACAGCAGGGAAACTGATTTATTCCGTTCAGCATATACAAATGCCTTCGAAATATAGACTTTATCATTGGTAAGGCGATAGAGCTCATAGGCCATGTCGACCAGATGATTAAAGGTACTGGTCTGGTTTGCCGATAAATATAGCCTGCTCTGTTCTGATTCATATCCCTGTCTGAATTTGTCAATTAACCTGCCTGCGAGATCCAGGGTTTCCAAGCCTGACTGGAGATACTTTATATCCTTAACCGATTGATAATACTTTAGGCATACCTCTGATTTTCTTTTAATCACATCGATCATATTCAGCTCAGGTTGAATGGAATCTACCTGCGGATTGCTGAATACATCAGTGTTATTGAAGTTCCTGGTCATTGCC
>JAKAMP010000329.1 GCA_021812865.1 Bacteroidota bacterium
ACAAACACCATGAAAAAGCTAACCTATTATTCTGCGATTTTATTCGCAGGATTTGCCTGCTCCTCTCCTCAGCCAAAGACCAATACGGATTCGGATTTTTCAATTACCAGTAAAAAGATACTTGAAACAACCGAAAGCTATCTTTCAGGACAGTTGGCCAATCCATCGATCGGTACAGAACCAAATGGGATCATCGATATCAAAAGCCCGGGAATGCTGTTCCAGGTGAATCCATACGACATCAATATTGGAAAACTCGATGAAGACAATACCGACGATGCACTAGTTACTTACACCGTAGCTCCCGAGGGCGTGCCAAAATACCAGAAACACCTGATCATACTGGATCGCGACGGGTATAAGGTTGTGAAAGATTTCCGGCTCGAATTTAAAGTGATGCAGATTGCCAACCGTCGTGTATTTGCCGAACGTCCCAAAATCTCAAACGATTCCCCTGCGCACGACTGTTCACATTGTAAGGAAAACGTGCAGTATAGGTTGGCCGGAGACTCCCTCGTGCAGGTAAAATAAAATTCATTTTTGATATTCCATACATGCTGGCTTATCCGGTGTGTATGGAATTTTTATTTTATGCTGTTTCCTGGTCCACGTTCTATCTGTAAACATCATCCGGAATCGCCAAGGGTTAATTTCGGCAACTGCATTCACAAGACTTTGGTAATTCGGAATATTATTCTACTGCTTTCTGTTGGGCGTTAATTAAAAAAGCCGGCATGTTGCCGGCTTTTTTAATCTAAGGATGTATTATTCTCAATATCCAGGGTTCTGGGTAAGAATACCAGGCTGCAGATCGATCTGTGTCTGCGGCAAAGGCCAATATTCATTCTTGCCCTGGGTGAAAGACTTAGGTTTCACACCGCCAAAGAGGCTGCGGAAGCCTCTGTCGGCCACCATGTAAGCATTAATGGTCTGTGCGGCAATACCCCAGCGTACCAGGTCATAATGTCTCAGACCTTCCATACCAAATTCAAGACGGAGCTCCCAACGAACAGCCTGTTCGGCATAGTCCTTGGTCCATCCGGTTGCAGGATAGAGACCGATCTGGTAATTGGCGGCATAAAGTGCATTATCCACGTTAAGTCCGCTTTGACTGGTAAGGATAAAGGTTCTGCATCTTCCTGTAACCCAATGGTCGGTATGGGAAGCTCTTTCGCGAACCTGGTTGATCAGGTTACGTGCCAGGTCAAGATCCTGATTCGTGCTGGATTCGATGGCGCACTCAGCCCTCCACAGGAGGATGTGAGCGAGACGGTATGCCCTGTAGTTGTTGGCATTTACACCGGTAGCCCAACCTGTGGTGGTAGAGTAGGTACCTTTTTCGCTCTTTTTGAACATGTTCTTCTTGTTGATATAAGGACCGGCATTACCCTGGTCGCGGATCCAGTCGTTGCCACGCATGATGCCCCAATCGAGGAAAGGAACACCACGACGGCCAACGGTCCAGTCTAACCTGGGGTCAACGGCTGTAACCGTATCCTGAACAAAAAGCGCATTTGATTTAATGCCCATGTCATTGGTAAAATTCACATCATTGAAGGTAGTGAACAGGGGCAAGCCATTGGCATCCACCTTGAAGGCATTCACCAGGTTCTGGGTAGGCTGGTAGAAACCGCAGCAGGTACCAGTACCGTCAACATCCTGTGGATAGTTGAGGGAAGCTCCGTATCCGCCGTTGGCCGATTCTGAAGTACCGTCGTTCACCGCATACTGAATTTCAAATACCGATTCAGCATTGTTGCGGGTGGCGATCAGGTAGTTTTCGTCATAGTTGTACATGAGGGAGAACTTGCCGCTGTTGATGATGCCATCGAACAAGGTAGCAGCCTCATCCCATTTCTGCTGGAAGAGTTTCACCCTTCCCAGCACAGCCATGGCGGCATACTTGGTAGGACGGCCAAGATCAGCCTGGGTTTCAGGAAGATTATCCACAGCAAACTGCAGGTCAGCTTCGATATTGGGCCATATGTCCACATCGTTCTTTACCGTTTTTGGGTCAACGGTTTCGTCGATGTAAGGAACCATGTTGTAGCACCTCTTCAGTTCGAAGTGCAGCCAGCCCCTGATAAACAAGGTCTGAGCCTTTACCTGTACCTTTTCAGCCTCAGTCATATCTGTGGCATTGGCCAGAACTTTCAGTACATCGTTGCAACGGGCAATACCGTCATAAGAGGCAGCCCATTTGCCTTCCACATACTCGTTGCTTGGAACAACAGTGTAATCTTCGCAGGCAACGATAGGCGACTGGTCGCCGATATCGGAGCCCTTGGTGGCATCGTCAGAGCAAACTTCGCCGGGTACCCAGTTATCCACAGAGGCAGCCCAGGCCCAGGTTCCGAACCATCCGTTGGTTTGCATACCTGATCCAAGAAGTCCATGATAGGCGCCGATCAGCAGGGAATTGATGCCTTTCTTGGTAGCAAGGCTTGCTGAGTTGGCTGATCCCGTTGGTTCCGTATTTAAGAAATCTTTGGAGCAGGAGTAAAATATGGCAGTCAGCAGGAGACTGGCCATGGTTATTGAAAATATCAGTCTTTTCATATCTGTTTTTTTTTAATTGTTTGACACATCAAATTGATTACAAATCAAGCTTAACGCCAATCATCATCTGACGTGCAGTTGGCCATGCTCCCTGGTCGATTCCGAGTCCCATACCGCTGCTGCTGATTTCCGGATCAAGGCCTTTATACTTGGTAATGGTGAACAGGTTGGTACCTTGCACATAAACCATCAGGCGATCGATACCCATCTTCTGTGAAACGCTCTTGGGAAGGGTATAACCCAACTGGAGGGTTTTCAAACGGAGGAATGAACCGTCTTCCAGGAATGCGGTGGATGGATACTGGCTGGTAACATTCCAGTCTGCCAGTGGCAGAATAGCATCGGCATTGTTTGACAGGTATGGGCTACCCCATGATTTGTACAGGCGGTCCTTGCTGCGGTCGCCGTTGAACTGGGTATAGTCAATCCAGCGTTTCACATAGTTCACCACCTTGTTCCCATAGCTTGAATACAGGAATGCGCTTAGGCTGAAATCCTTGTATGTAAGGTCAATACTGAGACCGGCAGTGAATTTAGGATGGGGACTGCCAATATAGGTGCGGTCGTTGTCGTCTACAACCGTATCGCCGTTCACATTGCGGAATTTGAAGTGGCCGGGAATATTATAGGTTCCACCATATTCTTTCTGATACGCATCGGCTTCAGCCTGGTCCTTGAAGTATCCGTCAACGATCAGTCCATAGAATTCTGGATAAGCGTGACCAGCTTCTGTACGGCTGTAAGTCATCTGCCTCAGGCTGGGACCCCAGATAATTTCACCGGATTTGCCGGTAAGTTTGGTGATCTCATTTTTATAATGAGAAACTGTAAGTCCGATATCATAGGTGAAATCGCCGTTTAACGCTTTGTTCCTGTAATTAATGGTGATATCAAAACCTTTGTTGTCCATATCGGCTATATTCACAGCAGGAGCTACATATGAACCAACTACTTCAGGAATAGCAACGGTATAGAGCATGTCCTTTGTCTTGCGCTGCCATACGTCAACAGAACCAGTAAGGGTGTTGTTGAGGAAGCCAAAATCAAAACCAAGGTTGGTAGTAACAGTGGTTTCCCATTTTGCATCGGGGTTACCGAGTTGGTAGTGGCTGAAACCGGCTGCCGTAGCAGAAGGTTGACCTGTGATATCATAATAACTGAACTGGCTGCTGGTGGTAAAGGTGGTGAAACCATTGTAAGCGCCGATACGGTCATTACCTGAGGTACCCCAGCCTGCACGGATCTTAAGGTTATCGAGCCATCCACGTGTAGCTGCCATGAAGCTTTCATCGGAAATTCTCCAGCCTACCGACACAGCGGGGAAGTTACCCCAGCGGTTGTTCTGGCCGAACCGGGAAGAACCGTCACGACGGAAGGTCAACTCAGCCAGGTATTTACCCTTGAAGTCATAGTTTACACGTCCGAAATAAGACATCCATCTCTCCATATTTCCTCCGCCGTCGTTATTCTTGTCGGCTTCACCAGACGCCATCTGCATGTAGTTGGGATCGGTGGAGAAGAAGGTGGAACGGAAGGATGATTCATACTGATACTGGCTATTGATAGCTTCAGAACCGAGGAGAACATTCACCTTATGGTTTTCAGCGAAGGTCTTGATGTACTGCAGGGTGTTAGCCCA
>JAKAMP010000330.1 GCA_021812865.1 Bacteroidota bacterium
GATCTGATCCTCTCAAGGCGTTATCAATCATTTCAAGAGACTGTAAAATTGCAGTAGTAAAAGTGGGGGGAAAGGGATCTTATGTGCAAAAAGGAGAAGAGGTCTTTCAAATCCAGCCGTTTGTATCGAAGTGCATCGATACGACCGGTGCGGGTGATCTTTATGCAGCCGGATTCCTGTATGGGCTGATCGGGGGTCAAAACCTTGAACAATGCGGCCGGCTGGGATCCTTACTTGCCGGGCATGTGATCCAGATCCTGGGGGCCAAGATTGAGGCGGAAACCTGGCCGCTTATCCGTGAGGAAGCGGAAAGAATCAGGCTTTCTTAGCGAGTGATATTCAATAGAGCTGTTATCCTGTGTGAATTCCGGACGAATAGCGAATCCAGGTTTTTGAATCGCGAATCACCTTCGGATTAAATGCTGCTTAAGGCAAGTTTATTACGGAAAGGGTCAATAGCGGATAATCCAGCGATATCTCCGGGCATTATCGCCAAACTTCACGGCCATCATTATTTCATGTGATCCGTAGGTATACGAGGATAACATGTTCAGGCTGTAATCGAAGGCGTATCCGAAGTAAATGTTGTTGTATCGCAAACCGAGCATGGATATAATTTCTTTACTGGTGCGAAGAGAGAGTCCAATCCAGTAATTTTCACGGTAAATGGCTTTGCAGCTGAGATCGGCCACAAAGGCAGTCTTTATATTGAATTTAGCCACAAAGGAGGGTTCAAAGCGGAAGTCAGTCTTGGGAATATAGTGATAAGCACCTGAAAAGTAGAATGTTCGCAGAAGTTTTGATTCTTTCACTTCCGTGTTGCCCACATGTATGGCAGATTGTAGAATATTTTCCACGGAAGCGCCCAGGTTATATGTTTCGGTAAGGTAATACACTCCAAAATTGGCGTCGGGCACATAATAGGGTTTGTTCAGCTGGTTGATCAGAACAGCCACCCGATCGGGATCAGAAAACATATCACGGGTAAAATCATATTTCAACTGGTAAAGATTTCCGGTGAGCCCCAAAGACATCTGAGCGTTATTTAGGGTGATATGGTAGGCATAAGTGAATTGCGCACCAAGGCGGGTGAATGCGCCTGTCTGGTCAGAAATGATGGCTCCTCCCAGGCCAACTCTACCGCTACGGCTTGGAATAAAGTTATTTCGTTGTTTCACCGTATTGCGGTGGATCATGTAACTGCGGTGCAACACGCGGGTCTGAAACGTAAAGGAATTTGTACGCGGAGCATCCTTTATTCCCAGCCATTGCATTCGGGATGTGAGGTTTACGGAGGTATAGCCATCACTTCCTGCCACTGCCGGATTATACAGGAAACTGTTCATCATATACTGGCTGTATAATGGGCTCTCCTGCCCTGACAGATTGCCAAGTACAAGAAAAATGAAGCCATATAGAGCCAGAATTTTTTTCATTCTGCTAAATTATTTATCTAAACGGATAATGTTTACAGTTCCTGTGAGGGGATGACGTTTATTATGGTTCAATGCAATTACATAATAATAGGCTCCCATGGGTAGATTGCCACCGTTCCAGTCCTCAGGATAGCCCTTGGCTGATTCATAGACTTTTCTGCCCCAACGGTCGAATACGGTGACCACTGCATTGGGATAGAACGTGCTTACCTTATCATAATAGCTACCCACCCTGATGTTCCAGGTTTCATTTCCATATTCGCCATTGCTCTTTGAAATAAAGGCTTCCGGAATCTGCATGCATGTACCGCGTATGCCTCTTATTTTCAATAAGGTATCGGTCTGGCATCCTTTCGAATCTTTCAGAATGATGTGATAATTATTTTCCATTACATCGGTTCTCCGGTTCACTGTATCGCTTCCCGGCATCCAGAGGTACTGATAGTCGCCGTTACCACCCACAGGATTCAGGTCAACAATACCATCCCTGCTATCCGGGCAATATGGGTTCTGTTCAACGGTAACGTTCAATTCAAGAGAATCGGGCTGGGTGATGATTGCAGTATCTTTTACATGGCAGTTGTTCTGGTCGTAAACAGTAAAGGCATATTCTCCCATTTTAAAGGTATCGACCCTGAAGGAAGTCTGTCCGGTTTGCCAGATGTACTGGTAAGGCTGTGTACCTCCGGTAACTTCCAGGGTAGCGCTTCCATCCTTGGAATTGTAGCATGAGACCGGAACCTGGATAGCGTTCACGATCAGTGAATCGGGTTGTTTGAGGTTGATCTGGATCGAATCGTGGCAGTTAGCGCGGTCGGAGACCATGATTTTGTAAGTTCCGGCTCCCAGGTTTGCTAAGGAATCCATATCACCGGATGCAATAATAGATTCCTGATCCATCAGGGTCCAGGTGTAGGTATAGGGCGAACCGGAAAGATTGGGAGAACCTCCTTCAACCTTTATCCTGATAAAGCCATCGGTGGATTTGTAGCAGGAAACGTTTACGCCTCCGTTTTTCTGTGAAAGGGTAGAATCAATGAAAAGAAGAGGTGGTGCAGTACGGATGGTTATGGAATCAATTTTATGGCAATTGTTTTGATCACGCAAATCGATGAAGTACGTTCCCACTGCCAGGTTACTGAGATCTTTTGTAATGGAATCATTGCTCCATTTGTACGAATATGGATTAACGCCGCCACCCGCTGTTAGGATTGCTTTTCCGTCGGGGAATCCTTGGCAAGATACATCCAGTCCAATAATGGAAGTAGTCAGTGAATCAGGTTCAGAAAGACTGAAGTTCCTGGTTATCTGGCAGCCGTTGCTATCGGTTACATTCAGGAAATAATTCCCTTTCACCAGGTGGTCAAGAACAGAATCAGTGGCCGGGACACTGTACCCGTTGTCTGATGTCCATGAGTAATGGTATCTTCCAGGCACACCACCGGAGATATTGGGATGTATAAATCCACTGGAATCTCCGTAGCAACGGATGCCAAATGAGCTGAAGTTGGATGTATCTGGCGCCGGGCTGAATAAGAGGGGCAATGGTTCATTGAGCGTATATGACCAGCTCTGGTAGCAGTTGAGGCCATATGTAACCCTCACGTGATAAGTTCCTGCGTACAGGGAATCCTGGTTCATATCACCGGGTACCAGGCCTGATGAGGGTGTTCCTGACCAGAGATACGTAAAGGGAGTAACCCCGCCGCTCAGATTGGTTACCTGGATGTTTCCGTTGTTGCTTCCGGTGCAGGATACATTAAAGCCGTGATAGTTGCTTGGTTGAACAAACAGAGACATGGAATCGGGTTGCCTCAGGGTAACCGTATCATATGCTTTACAGGTGAATACTTTCTTGTCAATGTCCCTGAGCACAATATCGGTGATTTTCAGATAATACGTGCCGGCCGAGACATGAGCCTGGTCTCTGGTGGAGGTATCGAGCCCTGAACCATTCAAGGTCGTCCAGGAGTAAAGGAAGTTGCCCACTCCACCCTTTACTGTTTCGCTGATGGTACCATCAGATCTGCCGTAACAGCTAATGTTGACAGTATCGAGGCCGTAATATGAAGAAACAACAGGTGCCGTGGTTATAGCAGGCGGTTGCAGCAGGGTGTAAGTCTTGGTAGCAGTACAACCGCCTTCATCAATCAGGTTCATGGTATATTTTCCGGCATGCAGCCCGTAGATATTGCCAATGGTATCAACCTGTATTACAGTATTAGATGCATCCGTCCAGGTAAAGGTAGGCGTACCCAATCCACCGGCATGAACTACATTGGAGAAGAATCCATTGCTGCTTCCAAAGCAACTGGTATTAAAGAAACCATGGGTAATATCTCCGTAACGGGAAACGTACAGACTCATGGTTATATCCGCAGGCCGTGGAAGGATTTTAATGGTATCTTTCCGGCATTTGTTTGTGTCGAGTACATATACATACCAGGTTCCTCCGGGAATAGGATAAATCACATCGGAATGAACCTGTACATCTTCCTGTCCATAGAAAGGATTTTTCAGCCTTTCCCAGGTTATATAGTAACCAGGAGTACTTCCGCTGGGTGTGATCTGCAGTTTTCCCACGTTTTCTGTACATCCTGTCGGTTCCAGCACAACCATTCTTGTCAGCATGGGGGTGGGTTGGATAAGGGTAATGGTGTCGAAGGAGAGGCATCCTTTCCAATCGGTAACTTTCACGTGATAGGTTCCGGTATCCAGACCGGATATATTTTGTGTGGTTGAGGAAT